>JACRGM010000099.1 GCA_016212345.1 Nitrospinota bacterium | reverse complement strand
TCCACCCCTCTATACAGACATTTGAAGATATCTCTGTTCCATCACCAATCTTTACATTAGGACCAATCACAGAGAAATGACCGATAACAACATCATCTCCAATCTCAGCACTCTTATGAACTATTGACCTTTCATGTATATGATCTCCTTGAGGCACGGTCTTCCATTATCCTCCCTTAATTTGAAATCGTCAATTCATCCTGAAATACTGCGTTCTCGGCGATTTTACTCCTCACCGTACGGGTGAGGTACGGTTGCGTCGTAAAATCGCCTGCGGCCTTGTCTTTCAGGCGACTTGACGATTTCCCCAAAATCCTAAATCGGATTTTGGGTGGATGTATTCACATCCACATCCACAATTATTTTGAGATCCTACACCCCTATCATCGCCTGTATCTCGGCCTCTGCTACAAGATTCTTTTCAACAAAGGCATTACCTGAGAATCTCCAGAGATTTCTCCGTTGTTTGAGGACATCTAATTCAAAACGGATCTGATCCCCTGGGACTACAGGTCTACGAAACTTTGCCTTATCAATACCAGTAAAATAGATTATAGATGATCGTTCTCCCTCATGCACTGAATACAAGGCCAATAATGCTGCAGTCTGGGCCATGGCCTCTATTATTAAGACACCTGGCATGATAGGATGTCCCGGAAAGTGACCAATGAAATAGTCTTCATTCATGGTCACATTCTTTATCCCAACAACCCTCTTCCCTTCTTCTATCTCAAGGATCCTATCAACTAAAAGAAACGGGTATCTATGTGGTAGGTACTTTTGAATCTCTTTAATGTCTAACAATCTATCCTTCCTCTGAAAATAGCCCCCTCACCCTTGCCCTCTCTCCCAAGGGGAGAGGGGACTAGTAGGTGTGATTAAATTTTCATCCCTCTTTGTGCCGACTGTGGTCGGCATGAGGGTTTCCTCTGAAAATACCCTTTCACCCAAAAGGCACGGACAAACAAGTTTGTCCATGCCACCCACCCCCTTTAGGTGTTGGGTGTTAGGTAATTGCCCAATCCCTAAAACCTATAACCTAACTTGATCGGTTACTAGTCTGACTTTTTATCTTCGCTCATTTGAATCAGACCTTTTTCTATCTTTCTTACCTTCCTGATTAATTCAGGTAGTTTAGGGATCGCACTACAGGTCTTCTTCCAGAGGGTGTGATCCATGGCAGGAATGCCAGCGAATACCCTGTTAGATTCAATATCCTTCATAACCCCGGCTTGAGGGATCAATATTACATTATCCCCAATATTTATATGATCAATTATCCCCACTTGTCCACCTATGGTAACACCTTTCCCCAACCTACAGCTCCCAGATATCCCTGTTTGGGCAGCTATTACCGAATCCTCTCCAATGACCACATTATGAGCAATTTGTATAAAATTATCTAATTTGGTCCCACGCTTAATAATCGTCTTATCCATGGTAGCCCTATCTACACAGACATTCGCTCCTATCTCAACATCATCCTCTATTATCACAAAACCAACTTGGGGGATCTTTTGATGAGTGCCATTATCCATCTTTACAAAGCCGAAGCCATCACTCCCTATAACAGCGCCACTATGGATAATGACATTCTTTCCTATAAACACACGATGATATATGCTTACATTTGAATAGATGATTGTATTATTTCCGATCTTAGAGCCATTACCGATAGATACAAAGGGATATAGTACTGAACCATCCCCAATCTCCACATCATCCCCCACATATACAAATGGGTAGATGGCTACCTCTTCACCTATCTTTACCCCATTACCTATGACTGCCCTTTTATCAACACCTCTTTTTACCTCTATCTCTGGATAGAATGCCTTTAATATCTTTGCAAAGGCAAGATAAGGATTTTTTACCCTTATCTTTGGTATCTCTACATCTATATCATCACTGACTATAACAGCAGATGCCCTAGATAATCTCAACTTTTTGAGATACCTTTTATTAGATAAAAAGGTGATATATCCCTCAGTAGCCTCTTCGATCTGTTTCACACCCAGGATTTCGATATCTTTATCTCCATCCAATTCTCCACAAACCAATTCTGCTATCTTTCTTAATTTCATCTTCATCAAATTTAATTTATAGATTTCCATATAACAAATTACACGGCGTTATCAGTCGAAATCCTCGACGGCGTACCGCTCAGTACGCCTTACTCGGATTTCTCCCTCTAGCCTTGTGTAATTTATTATCTGAAAATCTATAGATGATTATATCTCCTCATTATCTCTTCTGTGAGGTCTATCTCATCTGATGCATAAGCTATTATCCCTATTATCTTACTATTATCAAAGATCATTGTGTATCCTTCATCTTTACCAATATCCTGTACTAATCCGATGATCTGTGATGCCATCTTTTCACTTATCTCCTTCTCCTTATCAACTAATTTCTGATTTGAATCTTCTATAAATCTCTTGAGGTCTTTCTCTGCCTCCTGATACTCCTTTTCTTTACTTATCTTTACCTCCTTATCCATTACTGTCGTCAGTTTGCTGATCTCCTCTGAGAGTTCTTTGAGATTAGCCTTTTTTTTCTTGATAATCTCTCCTTTGCCTTCATATTCCCCTTGCAGATATCTAAGTGCCTTCTCCCCTGCCTCAGAATCGGTTATAACCTTCTGGACATCTATATAACCGATCTTTAGCACATGGGCATCAGCAATACTTCTCTTGATTTTTCCAATGTATATCCCACTTAGAATCGCAATAATGATTGCGGTAGTCCTAAAAGATTTTGTGTTTATCACTCTCTTCATTCTTTTCTATGGTCTTTTCTGATTGTTATACCTCTTGATCACCTCTTGGGTTAGGTCTATCTCATCTGATGCATAAAGTATTGCCCCAAGTCTATCATTCTTATCAAAGATTATTGTATATCTATCCTCCTTACCTATATTCTGTATTATATTCTCTATCTCCAATAATATCTCTTTCGTCTTCTCTCTCTCTCTGTCGGCTAATTCCTGATTCCCATCATCAATATCTCTTTTTAAGGCCTTTTGTTGCTTACTATATTCCTCCTCTTTCTCTCTTTTTACCTTTTCATCCATTACCAATCCCCCTTTACTCAACTCCTCTTCTATCTTCTTGAGATCGGCATCCCTTTTCTTGAATATCTCTTCCTTAGATTTATATTCCCTTTCCAGCTCTTCAATCGCCTTCTTTTTGGCCTCAGATTCATCTATAACCTTCTTAATGTCCACATAACCAAGCTTTAACACTGGGACAGATGCCCCTGTATTATTGTCTGTAATAAAATATATAAACATTAAGACTATAACAATGAGCACCGATATCCTATTCAACTTTGACATCTTTTTCTCTCCTCTTTTAAATTTTTTAATATCAAAATACCCTAATCTTTTATAAAAGAACCTCTTTAAAATGCACTCCCTGCAGTAAAATGAAATTCAGATTTACTCTCATCTGCCCTCCTATCAAGTTTGAAGCCATAAGCAAGACTGATGGGGCCTATAGGACTGAAGAAACGTATTCCAAAACCAATGCCATGTCTCATATCTATGAGATCGTAATCAATATTTGTCCTACTTAAATCATAACCATCTCCACTCCCATATACATTTCCTCTATCGTAGAATATGATACCACGAACATTTTGGGTGAATGGATATTGTATCTCTGCATTAAATAGTAAAAGCTTATTACCCCCTATTGAGTTCCCATCTGCATCTCTTGGTCCAACATCTCTGAAATTGAATCCCCTGAGGTCAAAGGCACCACCCATAAAATAGCGTTCAAATATAGGGAGCTGTTCATCACCATACCCGTTAGCAAATCCTATCTTGCCATGGAGCATACCTACAAATCTCCATAATAGTGGGTAATACCAACTTACTTCTCCATTTGTCTTGTAAAAATTTACCCCACCGAGAG
>JACRGM010000098.1 GCA_016212345.1 Nitrospinota bacterium | reverse complement strand
TGGATATCTTCAAGTTCTAATTCTGGGTAATCTTCAAGCAAATCTTGAACGGTAACACCGCCAGCTAATGCCTTTAGGATCTGTTCAACTGTAATTCTCAATCCTCTAATTGTTGGCTTACCAACCATCACATCGGGATTTACAGTAATTCTATCTAATAACTGTTGAGTAGCCATTTTCCTCAACCCCCTCTTTTTTAAAGATTATAAATGAAACAGGGCAATGTGACTGTTGAAAAAGATAATCCCTCTCCTCTGATGCTCTGATGCTGATTACTCCCTCCTCCTTACTCCTTACTCTACTACTCATATGGAGCTATGTGGTTCTATATATCTTACATAATAGGATTCTAATCCAAGATACTTAAGGAGTTCCTCTATGGAGGAGCTTAAGTTTACGAGCCTCAATTTGATCCCGTGCCTTTGTACCCTCTTGATCTTCTTATGAAATAGGATCCTTAATGCCTGAGGGGTTATGTAGTTTACATCTTTAAAATTCAAAACTATATCCATCTTACACCTCTTGAAGGCAAGGAGTATCTTTCTTCTCAGCCTCTTTGCTGTAATCTTATCCAACACCCCATATAGGTCTATCAAGAGGGCCTGAAGCCTTTCACTCTTTATTACCTTTATTTTTAGAAAATAGTCAATCTTCTCTGCGGTCTCACAGGCCTTATCTTTTACCACCTTTATAGTATGTGGAATAAGATTCTCTGTTGGTAATGTAGGTATGGTCTTGTGTAGTTTATTTAATATCTCAGAGATAGGGGAAAGCTCTCCCCCGGGCATTCTCTTGACCATCCTTCTAAAACCCCAGTTTAGCAGGAACTTTTGGGGTATCCTGCCATGGAGGCGCAACAGCCTTCTTGTCACTGAAGGTATGTATGGAATAGAAGTGATGATAGGCCCAACGATATCCCTCACTCAATGTCTCAAGTGACATCAACTTGGGTTTAAACAATACATGACCCCCATTATATTTAGACCAGTCATAACTTATAATCCTATTCTCACTTTTCAATCTGTTTGCCCATACCGTCCCCGGAAGAGGGGTAAGTATATAAAATGTGGCCATCTCAACCTTATTCTTCTCCAAGAATCTTACTGTCTTCTCAAAGATACCTTCATTATCACTATCAAAACCAAATATTATGCTAGCTATTACCATGATACCATTATCATGAAATCTCTTAATGACTTCTTCATATCTATCAACATTATTAAATGTCTTTCCCACACCTGCTAAACTCTCGATAGACAGACTCTCAAGCCCTACATACATACCCACACAACCACTCTCTCTAGCCAATCTCATAAGTTCAAGATCATGGGTCATAGTAATACTTGCCTGACCTCCCCACTTAAATTTTAGTGGGGCTAATCTCCTGAATAACTCCTTTGCATACATAGGCTTGCCTATTATGTTGTCATCAACAAAGGCAATGAAGTTGTCATCTATCCCTTCAATCTCATGGATAACTTCATCAATAGGACGCTGACGATACCTCTTTCCAAAAAACTCTGTAACAGAACAGAAGTCACAGGAAAAGGGACATCCCCTTGTGGTCTGAACCGTACTGCTTATATTATAGGCATCCTTGTTCAGGAGATATCTCCTTGGAATAGGAAGATCAACAAGGTCAGATGGTTTTGAGGATTTATAAAACCTCTTCATACCTCCTCTCTTAAAATCCTCAATCAGAGATGCCCATACATCCTCTGCCTCACCTATAACTACTGCATCGGCATGCTGTATTGCCTCCTCTGACATGACACTCGGATGTATTCCCCCCAATACCACCTTTATACCTCTTGCCCTGAATCGAGTAGATATCTCATAGGCCCTTGGGGCATGAGCAGTCATCACTGTTATTCCTACAAGGTCTACATTATCTTCGAAATCTATGTCATCAAGATTTTCGTCAACAATGGATACATCTACATCAGGGGGTGTCAGTGCTGCAATCATTGTCAAACTCAATCTGGCGAACCAAAATGACCTTGCCTCCTTTGCAGAGTGCTTCATATATATATCCTGTTCACTAGGTGAAATAAGTAAAAGTCTCATTCAAAACCCCCTCCTCTTTTTCATCTCCTCATTATAGAGTTTGTTATATATAACCTCCCATTCATTACTACCCTCTAGTATCTTCCTTGAGTATGAATCAATGGTTTTCCTCACCACAGCATCAATCACATCTTCTATCTCCAATTCCTTGGAAATAGTCAAGACGATATGGAGACGGACATCATTGGGTTGCCTCAAAAACTCCACCATTTTACCTTCTGATAATCTCTTTATGATCAGCTTGGAAAGGTGATTTATCTTTCCACGACTTAACCTCATAATTTCCTCTAATAATAGCCTTAATTCACCCTACCACAAAGGCACGGACAAACAAGTTTGTCCATGCCACCCACCCTCTAAAAATATCTATTTTCATACGAAAATTAAAATTTTCATCTCCCTTTGTGAGCCGAAGGCTCGTGAGGGTTTCACCTTAAAATACCTTTATAACACACCCCCAACCCCTCTTAATAGAGGGGAGTTCTAAAATTTCCCCTCTAAAAAGAGGATCGGTGGGGGTACACCCGCCAGGGGTATGATATAATAAAGGGGAGTTCTAAAGTTTCCCCTCTAAAAAGAGGGGATTAAGGGGTGTGTATTTTCATCCCTCTTTATGCCGACTGAGGTCGGTATGAGGGTTTCCTTTTAGGGATCTCAATTTTAGTATGAGGAGGGTAACGATTGTAAGGATAAGTGTAATAAT
>JACRGM010000101.1 GCA_016212345.1 Nitrospinota bacterium | reverse complement strand
GGTATCATGGATAGGTATATGGGTGGTTTATCTACTTAAGACATCATCCATCCTGAGTAGTATAGGGATTGAAGAGAGAGAAAAGAGATCCCTTGTTGTGGGAAGTCTTACTGCTGTTGTGGGGTTTCTGATAGCAGGCTTATTTGAGGTGAACTTCTATGATTCAGAGGTATGTATGCTATTATATTTTATTATGGCTATACCCTTTGTAGTTGAAGAAGGAAGTGACTATAGATTTTCAGATAATAAATTACACAAGGCTAGAGGGAGAAATCCGAGTAAGGCGTACTGAGCGGTACGCCGTCGAGGATTTCGACTGATAACGCCGTGTAATTTGTTATATGGAAATCTATATCCTCTTGCCATCCACCTGAAGTCAATTATCCAGTCTTATATTAGGGATTACATCCCTTCCTGATGTCATTGTGTCTGAGGTTGAGTTTATGATATGAGTGGTGATCAGTACAATGATCTCAGATTTATTTATTGTGTCTGTTGTATGTCTGAATAATATCCCGAGGAGGGGGATACGTCCTAGCAGAGAGACAGATGATCTTGTATTCTCTTTTCGTTTCTTAATCAGTCCAGCTATGAAGATGGTATCACCATCCTTTGTGATGAGATCTGTAGTCACCTCAGTGGTGGTCTTTCCTGGCTTACCTCCCACAAACTTTGCACCGCTGACCTCGGGGTGGATCTTCATGTTTATATTCCCATCATCCATTATATAAGGGGTTAAAATCAATTTAGTGCCCGTATAATAAAATTTGATACTCTCCTGGGTTACACCTTGCGATACCGTAATCTCAGAATACCCTAATTCCTCGCCGATATTGATATTTGCCTCTTTATTATCGAGTACTAATATCTTTGGGGTAGCCAGGGTATTTAACCTCCCCTCCTTCTGTAGGTTGTTTAGGAGGATCTTAAAATCTTGACCCATAACCCCGAAGAAAAGCCCTGACATTCCGGTATCAAAGAGTTTGGTGAGATCACCGGATTCCTTGGTAAGTAGATCTGTGGGACTGCTCTGGAGATGGGTTGGGGCATCTGCGATTTTAAAGACAGCCTTCCAATCGATCCCTAGGGAGGAGTCATTGGTTAAGGTTATCTCCAGTATCTTTGCCTCGATCAATACCTGTTTGGGAGGTCTGTCCAGTTGCTTGATCACCTTCCTGATCTCTTCTATCCCCTCGATCTTATCCTCGATGATCAATGTCTTTTCTGGTTTATAAAATAATACCTTTTTAGGGTCTGATACCATCTCTCTTACGATCTTGTATGTCTCATCCAGATCAGCATAATTTAATCTTATTGTCGCTACCTCTACACCTACAAGTGGTCCCCCTTTTTTTATCTCTTTCTCTTCTTTTGTAACAAAGATGATATCATCCTTAGTAGTATATGAAAAACCGTTGGGGCTGGTAATGGCATCCAGTGCCTCTTTTACAGATACACCATATAGGGTCAATGATATATTCCCTGATACCTCCCTACCTATTACAATATTAAGCCTCTTCTGTATTGCAAGGGCCTTAAGGACATCACGAATATCTGCCTCGTTAATATTTATATCAAAGATATCCTCTCCTTTAAATGTAATACCCCCCTTTTCTCTCTCTCCTTGAACCCCCGTAAGGGTTGATTCATGCCCTTCTTCTGACACCCCTTCTTCTGATGTAGTGTAAGGTGGTAGAAGAAGAGGTATCCCTGCCATGATAAGGATAGATAGTATCAATAGCTTATTGTAAAGTCTCATTGTTTTTCCCTTTCATATCTAAAGAGATTTCCTTCCTCCCATTGCTTAAGAAGACAACCCCGTCTTTTATCTCTACTACCTTAAATCCCATAATATCTTCCCCTATCCCTAGTATCTTGTCATTGATTATTGAGATAGGTCTTTGATTGTTGATAATAGTGGCCTTCAATTTGAGCTGATTTATCGTATCCTCTATCTTATCTTCCTCATCTTCCTCCCTTTTTTCTGATGGACTCAGGTCATTTGTATGTAGAGAGATGGTCGGGGAAAATATATCCCTCTTTAAGGATGATTCTATCGGTTTCTGAACACCCTTGTCTTCACCATCATGGTTACCTTCTGTTAATAAACCCTTTATATCCTTTAAGATCAGATCAGGATGATCTTCAGGTATGCTGCCAGATCTGGATGGGGGGGGTAGGGGGATATTGGTCTTCCTTTCCCCAAAGGATCTGTATGTGAGTATAATAACCAGCACAACAGCCAGTCCAAGCATGATGAATAGCTCTATCTTTTTAATTTTCGATTTTCGATTTTCGATTTTCGATTGGCTCATGATCTTTCTCTAAAAATACCCCCTCACCCTTGCCCTCTCCCCAAAGGGGAGAGGGGGCTTAAATTCTTTCCCCTCCCTTGAGGGGAGGGGATTAAGGGGAGGGTGAATAATGTCAACATCAATCTGCCGTAAATATTGATAAAAGTATTGATGTTCTACATATCCCGCTTGAGTTAGGTTCATTAATGGTTATATCTTCTATTCTTATAACCCGTGTAGTGTTTTCTATCTGATAAAGGAATTTGTAAAGCTCCTTGAATATGGCATCAACTGTTATATTTATAGGGATTCTTGAATAGAAAGACCCCTTTTCTGAATTACCAGGGATTATTGACATCAGTTTTACATTGTTATATCCTGCTATCTTACTTATATCCTTAAGAAAGATAGCTATATCCTCTTTTCTTGGGAGTCTCTTTTCAGATTCTTCTAATCTCTTTTGGATATGATTCGTCTCTTCTGTAATGGTCTTTATGCTAATATCAACCTCCTTTGCAAGTCCGAGTTTCTCCTTCATCCTCTCCTCTTTTACCTTCAACTCTGCAATCTTTATCCTCTCTTTATGAAAGAGGGTGGTATAAGAGATTAATAGTAAAGATATTATGGATACAATTGCAATAATGTCTATCTTTCGAGTCATCTTTTCCCCCTGAAGATCAGAGACTCACCTCAATCTCAAAATCTACTGTAACCGGTGTTTTATTGTCATTAAGTGTGGAGCGATTTAACCTTACCTTTGTAAAATATCTTGATTCTGTTAGTTGTGACAGGAAGTCAGCTAGGTCATTATTTGATAATGCCGTCCCTTGTATCCTCATTGTAGGCCTTTGGTTCGTCTCCATATTAGTTATACCTCTATTTTTCTCTCTCGGTTCATTCTTTTTTACTACAAAGTATCCTGTATTTACAAATTCATCCCCTTCTGATCTATCTATCTGTGATGCATCTCTTATAAACGAAGAATCCTCCTGCCATCTTAGCCCTGTAAGCCACACACTATTATTTATCCTCTTTTCTATCTCTGAGAATATCTCACTGACCGATCTCTTATCCAGGAGGAGATCAATCCTCCTTTTCATTTCGATCAATCTATTCATCTCTGTCTTAAGTCTCTTTAACCGATCTATCTTTTCCTCTATCTCTCTCTCCTGTGCGGTTAAGGTAGTGACATTCTTCTCATAACCGATTACCTCCTTTCTGAGAAAGGAGAATCCAGTGGCTGAAAGAAGTGCAATTACTAGGGTGATACAGAGCCACATATATATACGCCTTATTATCTGTCCCCTTAAGATTATATCAAAGGGGATTAAGTTTACTTCCTTTGCTGTAATTTTCGATTTAAAATCGTTCACTATATATTTCCCTCAATACAAGGCCGAGTGCGATACTGAAATATGGTGTCTTTTCTCTTAATGAATCCTCTCCATTTAAAAAGGGGGCCAAAGGATTTACTATACTCGTTGTAATACCTGTTGTATGTTCTATATACTTATCCATATTCTTGATGTAGAATCCATTCCCTATTATGTATATACTCTCTATTGTGATACCCTGCATCTCTGCTTGAAAGTAGATCATTACCTTTTTTATCTCCTGACATAGATCCTCTAACTGGGGTGATACGATCTCGTATACTGTATCTGCGATCTTGTTCATCTGCTCCATCCCCTCATCACCCTTTGCATGGGTGGCATCGTCAAACTTGTTTGTCCGTGCATTTATCGCTTGGCTGGGTGCCTGGGGTCTTTCAAGATCGGTCGGATTTAATCCTACCTTATAAAGGAGCTCCTTTGCTCTACCGCGGTCTAGTTCTATATTGTTTATTAATAAACCGACCATATTTTCTATCCCCCACTGTATGTTTCTCTCAAGGAGGATATCATTACCACCCAAGACAGTGATAGATGTATCAAGGTCTTTCATATTAATGACCATGATCCTCTTTTCTCCATCCTTGTTATTCTCCCTTGAGTTTGGTGACATTGAGACACTATGTAAATGCCTCATGGCCCTGACCACAGCACAGGCACTTATCTCGATCGCCTTTGGTCTCAGTCCTCCTCCTTTTATGATCGCTATATGTCTCTCCACATCCTCTCTTTTACTCGCTATCAAGAGGAATCTCTCCTTCCCATCCCTCCTCTGGTCATTCTGACCAAGGGGGAGATAGTCAATGACCGCCTCATCTATCTTATAGGATAGATGTGCCTTTGCCTCTTTGATAATCGCATCTTCCTCATCTTCACCCTCAGATAATGCAATCTTGATAGGGATTATGTCAAGCCTTGAGGGAGGTATGGTTGAGACCACATCCTTTCCATGAAAAGAGGATTCCTTTAACATCTCTCTAATGGTCTGGATGATCCCTTCATCTTCTCCTTCATTATCCCCTACACCGACAGGGGGGAGATCTCTAATGGTCATATCCTGTATTCTCCATCCTTTAGAGGTCTCTCTCAACTGGAGGAGTTTTATGGAGGTGAGATCGATCTCTAGTCCTATGGGAGAATATCTTCTTATCTTGAACATCTATTCAATAAACCCTCTTTTAGTTTAGAATTTAATACATAATAACCAACATTGGCCAAAGGTTTATGTTGGAAGAGCCCGATTCACTTGATATAAATATCCCATAAAGATCACCAACATCGAGTGTTACCTTACTATTATTATCAAGGTTATAGGTCCCTATATTCACCCATAGACCACCATTTATACTCTGATCTACAAGTACTATACTAGAACCACTACCACCCCGCATACCACCAGAGGTATAATAGACAGTATATGGGGCACCGGTAGTAAAGCCAGGGGGGGTAAAACCACTACTTTTTGGATACCAGACAAATACCTCATACCTACCAGGACCAAAGATCAGACTTAGATCAGGATTCCATGTGACTATGCCGGGGCCTGTACCAGGCTCATTGTAATGGAAGTATGGATCCCAATCGCTAGAGCTAGATGATCTCTTCCATGTACCTGTGTTTATCTTAAAGCAAGGAGGGCTACCACAGGTATTATTGTTATCAACAACAAGCTCGGCTGTGAAGGCAGGCTCAAATTTAACAGCATCTGCAGCTACCCGTGCAGGGGTAAAGTAATCTGATAGTGTTACCTTTTCTGTACCAGTGGTCTTAAAGGTATAGGTCCCTACGCTTACCCATTTACCACCATTTACAGACTGATTCACTGTTTTTGTACTACTACTCCCACCATTATAATAGATGGTATATCGTGCATCCCTGGCAAGGTAGGAACTACTTGGATACCATATATCTACATTGTATGAGCCCGCACCACAGCGGAGATTAGAATTCCATGTAGCTATATTAGTGCCCGTACCTGCCTCATGATCACGATAGTCTGCACCATAATTACCTGAACCAATAGATGTACCCCATGTCCCTGTTACACTAAAGCCAGAATTAGTATTGTCAACAATACCATCAGTCTCAAAGGTTGGCACAAATCTAACAGCATCTGCAGCTACCTTGCCAGTAGTACTATCTATTAGTGTTACAGTAGCAGTGGCACCAAGGGAATATGTCCCGATGCTGTACCATGTGCCACCACCTGTACTCTGATTTACTGTTACTGGTGAAAAGCCACTAACAGTAAATTGTGCATCAGTAGCAAAGGAGGAACTCTTTGGATACCATACATATATATTATATGATCCCGCACCACAGGGTAGATTTGCGGTCCATGTGGCTGTCTCAGTACTAGTGCCAGGATTATGATAACGGTAATATTTTCCACCCATTCCACCACTACCATAGGCAGATGAAGAGGAGGCTTGGGGCCATGTCCCTATGTAGCTAAAGCCAGTATCTTTGTCGTCAACAATGATCTCGACATTGGTAGGTTGGTATCTTACTGCATCCCCTGCTACCTTGAAGGGGGTAAAGTTATCTGATAAGGTTACATTCTCTAAACCATTATTCGCAAATGTGTATTTCCCAATGGCCACCCATTGACCACCATTTACACCCTGATTCACACCCTTTGTAGTGGATCCAGTGGCGGTGTTGATGGTAAATTTTGCATCCATAGCAAAGAATGAACTATTTGGATACCATATATATACATTATAGGCACCAGCATAATAGCAGAGACTAGCCTTCCATGTGGCTGTATCGCCATCACCAGGGGTATTATTATAGTAGTAACTGTTACCACCCCATCCACCACTACCATAAGCAGATGAAGAGTAGGCTCGAGTCCATGTTCCGATATAGCTAAAACCAGAATCCCTGTCATCAACAATCGGATTACTGCAGAGATATCTAAACTTGACAGCATCTGCAACTACCCATTTATCTTCAGTGGAGTCCTTCATTATGATACCAAAATTGGAGTTAGGATCATCTACCCATCCTTGTATTAGTGATAGATCTGGGAGATCCCATTTATACAATATCTTCCGCTCTTCTTTTATGATTGTGAAACTCTCCACCTTGATATCCTGATCCCCTCCAGGGGTGTTCCATGGATTTACACCATCATATGTATTCCAAGTTGCACCATCAGGACTCCCTCCCCCTCCATCTGTACCTGTCCCCTCTTTCCACGATCGTGTGACCCTGTGTATATCGATAATGGGCATACCACTTCCAGCATAGTCATCCATGTAGAGGGCTATATATGCTTTATACGCACCAAGGTCATTCACGAGATCATAACCCTGAGGGATATTACTTAAGTCAAACTTCATTAGAGCTCTATAGTAATTACTACTGCTGTTTTTACCGATTAAGAGTTTGGTCTCTCCACCATGATTACGGGAGGGATTAGACTTTTCAATATATGTGTCTGCTGCCTCGGAACGGAAGACAAGGACATTTCCCCTCGACTTTATCCTCGTCTGAATAGTCTTCTGGGCTATTAGTGTACTACCTTCCCTGACCTCTCCTGTTGATTTGATAATGATATCACCAAGGGCCCCTTGTGGCTGCCAGGCCTCTGTGCTGTAAACCCCTTTGCTGAATTGTTTATTTGTAAATATGTTACCCCTTTTTATTGGGTCCTTCATAAGTTCATAGAGTGTATGCTGTATCCCTGCCTCAGCAATATAGATCGCCTCCTGTTTCTTAAGCTGTTTGGGTAATGCCGAGATCCTTATCCCACTCTCTCGGTTCATGGTAATCCCTACTACGATCAAGAGGGTGATCATGATCATCACAGTCACCAGGACAATCCCGCTCTGGGGATTTTCGACTTTCGATTTTTGATTGACGATTGGGTTATCCGATTCTTTATTAAGTTTGAACATATTTATAACAAACCTCTTTTAAAGTTTTCGATTTTCGATTTTTTATCTTTATGGAATGAAAAGGTAGAAAATTCCTCCCTTTCTTCAAATCGCAAATCGAAAATTTACCAACAGTTTCCCCTTGGAAGCAACAGATTCTGTGCCAAGGTGGACGTTTTAAATTCTACACTCTCCTTTCCATTGTCGAGTTTCAGATATATATCGATCAGGGTGTTGTTATCAATCCTGCGTCGGGTGACTTTGAAATCTGTAACATCTTCTGCAATATTTTCT
>JACRGM010000088.1 GCA_016212345.1 Nitrospinota bacterium | reverse complement strand
GTTGTATATCTAAGACATTTGTATTGCCTAGATTACCGAGGGTTAGCCCTAGACCACCTCCTGCACCACGAGCGATTGCTGATGGTAGATCTACCACATAGTTCCCTGCCCCTGCGGGAATGGGTTGGATACCACCAGCAGTCCCTGCAGGGGGTATAAGGGCACCTCTCATATTAGTGTAATCTTGATGATAGTTGGACTTAGTATCATATTTCCCCCCCCACTGAACACCTAGTTCCCTAGTATAGTTCTTATTTATCTCCACAACCCTTGCCTCGATCGTAACCTGAGGTGTCCTCTTATCCAGTGTCTTGATAAGGTTCTTCATCTCCTCCAGATTGAGCTTAATATCCTTAAGTATCAAGGTGTTTGTACGGGCATCGATTGTTATCGATCCCCTCTCACTCTTAAGGGAGGTCAGATTCGTCTGCATCTCTGAGATATCTGCATAACTTATACGGACTACCTCTGTAATAAGGGGCTCTGCCCTCTCCTTTGCCTTCTTTGCATCTATCTCTGCCTGTTTTGCCTCTGCCTTCTCCTGTTGTTCCTTAAGGAGTTCACTAATGGGGAGTATCCTGATAATATTCCCCTCCATCTCCATTCCCAATTTATTGTTTTTCAATATAATATCTAGTGCCTGATCCCACGGCACATTATTTAGACGTAATGTCATCTTCCCCTTTACAGACTCATTGGTTATGATATTATATCCACTTACCTCTGTAATAAGGCGGAGGATATTAGTTATATTGGCATTCTGAAAATCAAGGGAGATAGGTTTCCCTATATATATCTTCTTCTCTTCCTTCTCCTTGGATTTAACATCTGTTACCTTTACAACCGTTGGGATCCCTTCTTCCTTTTCCTCTAATCCCTCTTCCACCCCTTGTTCCTCTATCTCTTCTGACACGGCTTCAACAGGGGGTTCTCCCTCCTCCTCCTCTTCTACTCTTACTCTTCTCTCTATTTCCTCTTCTACTACCTCTTTCTCCTCTACCTTGGTGATACTGGATGGGGGGGGGGATGGCCGAGCAGATCCCTCCACTATTGCCTCCTCAGTTAGGGAGGGAGGATTCTTAATATCAATAAAGAGAATATTCCCTTCTGGTCTAAGTATCTTATAAGGGACTATCTGATTCAGCCCTATCTCAATCCTAGTGATATTACTATCAACAAAGTAAAGGGGTTTAATCACATTTACTGCCCCTTTGGCTACATCAATAGGCTCTTGAAATCTGCTTCCATCTATACCAGGGATATCGAGTACCAACCTTAGAGGGGCCTCCATTTTGAAGGCTGTATATTGAATCATATCATCAAGCTTATCACTCGCCTCAATAGAGATCCTAATACTATCAGGGAGTGTCTCTGAATCGATTCTCGTCAGAGATGGCATATTCTGCACTGTTGATACCTCATCAACTTTTTTATAGACCTTACTACCTACACAATTATATAAGGTTATACTCAAGACCGATATAAAGATCAGTGATAATGATATTGTTAATATTGATGGTTTTTTCTTCTCTCTTTTCACTCCCCTACCCCTCCTCTCTTTGCAGTTTAATATCTATTATCTCAGCAATCACATTTCCTAAATAATCAACATATCTCTCCTCAACAATAAGCCCATTACTATTTATATCTGTGACTATCCCATTATTTAACCCTAATGCCATTCCTTTCTTTATAGTGTATCCTCTGCTATCTTCTGTCTCTATAAGTGCACTGTTGCCTAATCCCCCCAAAATTATTCCTACCATCTTTAAAGAAGAAAGTCCAATCTTTGTAAGGGGATGTCTAAAGACCACATCTTTATACTTACTGTTTGCATCTATCCTCAACTCCTTATACTTCTCGATCTCACTTCTTCGCTCCTCAGCTGTAAGCTCTTTGAAGGCGTCGAGATCCTTAAAGAATCTTTCATACCGACTTATCTCCTTGTACATATTTGGATCGTTCTTTTTGATATATTCATATGTAATTAGATCAATCTTGAGATTCTGGAGCTCCTCCTCGCTCAATCTACGAAACCCCTCTCTGGAAAACCCTATATCAAATAGGAAGGATTTAAATGGATCTCTCTTTCCTGTAGGATTATAGGAATAGTCAGATTCTTCTCCAACAGAAATGGAAAATAATATCAAATTAACACCAGAAAGTATTACTATAATGATGGTTATGAAAGTAAATCTAATTTTATTCCTCTTCATTGTAATAGTTTACCCCTAATCGCTGAACGTTTACCTATTATTTAGTTGCTGTAATATCCTCAATATACTTAAAGGTAGTAGCCTTGCATCTCATCTCGAGGATAGGTGTTTTCTCCTCTGATTTTACCTTAATATTTACATCAGTTATATTCACAATCCTTGTAAGCTTCCTCACATTATCAAAGAATGTAGCTATATTATGAAATCCACCAGTAATATTAATCTCAACAGGGACCTCAGAATAAAAATCTATACGATTCTCTGGAAGCGGTTTAAAGAGCATAAATTCCAGACCTGCCTGTAATCCTAAATCAGATATCTGTGTCAATAGCTCTGGTATCTCTTTGCTATCTGGGAGTTGAACACGGGCTAATTTTAAGTCAGTGTCAAGTTTCCCTATCTCATTCTCTAATTCAGGCCTCTTTTCGATATACCTTTGATGTTTATTGTATTCATCCTCCAACTCTTTAAGCCTTGTTCTGAGAGCTTCTATCTCACCACTTTTTTTACTGTAAGACCACGGATGGATTGGGGAGTAATATAGAAGAATTATAAGGAATATTACCACCCCTACTATCAGCCATCTCTGCCAGCGAGGCACCCCTTCTATCCTCTCATATGGTATCTTATCAAGAATCCCTATCCCCATTATTTTATTTCCTTACCTTTTCTTTCACAATTGATTACAAAATTCCTTACCTTTTCACCCTGAATAGATGCCTGTTTAGATTCCTGTAATTCTATATTAGAGAGATATCTCAATCTCTCAAGGTTTTTCATAAATACTGCAATACCAGGATCTGAAAAGGAAAATCCCTGGAGCTTTATCATCAAGGCATCTTCTGAGAAAGAGGTGAGCCATATCTCATTTGGGAGACTCATATTTATATCATCCATAATACTGGCCGGATTTGTCTGATTTGCCCTCAAACCAGAGATGACATTGATTATATGTTCTAATCTCTTTTTCTTCTCTTCAAACTCCTTTACCGCATCTACAACCTTTTTTATATCATTCAATTTATCCTCTACCTTTTTAATCTCACCATTAATACGCACTATCTCGCTCCGTTGTTGATATGAGAAGCCCCCTATACCCCCAAGTAATAAGACCAATATGAGTAGTGAAATAAGTATCTCCTTCTGAATACCCTCTTTCCTCTTGATCTTCCTGTAATCTAACAGATTTATCTTTATCATTTATCGTCAAATCTCCTCATAGATAGTCCAATACTAATTGTAGCTATGGGAGCTATATCCCTTATGTACTCAG
>JACRGM010000096.1 GCA_016212345.1 Nitrospinota bacterium | reverse complement strand
TCCAACCACTACTAGTATTGTATAAGGCAAAGACAGAACCATCTTCTATCCTTCCTATTATCTCTAAGTCTCCATCACCATCAATATCACCTAAGCTAGGGGAGGATATCACAGGTGCAGGGGTTAACCATGGCCAGCCACTAACTAATGTCCCATCATGATTCCATGCATAGATCTTATTACCTGCCCCTATGATTATCTCCAGATCTCCATCACCATTGATATCTCCTAATGCAGGGGAGGAGTATACAGGACCATCTGTTGTCTGAGGCCAGCCACTAACCAATCTCCCATCATGATTCCATGCATATACCTTGCTATCAGTTGACCCAACCACTATCTCCATATAACCATCACCGTCAATGTCATAGATGGCAGGAGAGGAGACTACACTCCCACCTGTTACCAATGCCTTAGAATCTATTGGGAGAATGGATATAATAGTATCTTCTACCTTGAAGATATTATATCCATAGCTAGTAGTTACTCTCTCGTTACGCTGTACCTCTAGTATCCCATTATTTGGGCTAGCCTTACCTGTCACCTCTTTGGTGGGATAGGATGCACGAAATATCCCGGTATTATCCCCTGTCTCTATTACAGTCACCACCTCGGAATCATTTCCGTAGTCTGATTCACCGACAAGGAGTATCTTACCTGTTTCAGCAGATCCCCAGTCAAGATTTAGACCTGCATGGAGTTCTATATACAGTTTATCTCCTGGGATAAAGGTCGTAGGTCTGTTTACCCAATCCGATTCATAAAATCTAATCTGATGATCATCTAGTACAGAAAAGGCCAGTGCTATATTCCACATGATGTTTCTCAGTCCCCAGGTCTCTGATATTTCAGTACTAGGGTCATAATTACAGTTTTCCTCATTAAAGGGTGGATTAAAGGCATCATTTACTATGCCACCGGCATTGATTGGCCCTGGTGCACAACCAGCATCTGCCCATGACTCAGAGGCAGGGAACATCGAAGGCCAGCAACGGTCTGCTGAATTGAGTGGAGGGAAATTGGGATAGGTACCACTACCACCGCCAATCATCTCGTATGTGCCCTGACAGTAATAAGAGTGATGTCTATCGCAAGGATTTCGTCCAAAGACAAAGTCAACACCTGCATATGCCTTCTCTCGTAAGGCCTTATCCTGCAGGGTACCTGCAAGGATAAAGAGTTGCGCTAACTTACCCATATGTGTCCAGCTCGAACTACCTGTCTCAATATAGTTCTCATTACTATCTTTACGATAGTCCCACATATTATCAGTCAAGGATAAAAGGGATGTTCCGGCACCTCGAAGCTCCAGTAATATATATTCTGGCGCCTCATTGGGATATTTAAGATAAAAATAACTCAGGGCAAGTATCTCCCACCCTATACACCACTGAAATCCCTTGATATAGTCTGCACTCCCAACACCCTCTCTCCCAATAGCCCGATTAATTAGATAGAGGGCATTATCTCTTGCTATGTTTAGATATTTATCAGGGTTGGCATTAGGGTTACCATCAGCCTGTTCTTGTAGCTCTACCTCATACATAAGGAGATTGATTAATACCTGGACCCCAGGGGGGGAGACCCTATTATTTGCCTCCCACCTACAGCAACAGGAATAGTCATAACCATTCACAGGATCGGAAGATGTGAAGGTCTTATCAGCATCATAGGCATCCCAATTATCTCTACAGAATTGTAGATATGTTTGGTATTTATTCTTTAATTCAGTGTCATTTGGGTATTTCTCTTTGAGAAACCAATGATATGCCACAATAAAGGCGACTATCTGATCAATGGTGTCTTTATAGTCATAGGAATCACAGCCGACAAAATAACAACAGATACCCCCAGGATAGGTTGATCGATACTTCCAACAAAAATCAGCATGCCATAAGAGCAAATCGATCAGGTCTGCCCTCCCATTATTAGCAAAATCTGTACCAAAATTATCCCACCGATCAAATAGCGAAGGATTTGAGGCGTAGAGCAAGGCATCAACAATCGCCTCACGCAACCATGCCTGGCTGTCACGGGTGGGACCCCCCATATGGTTAGCACTGCATGTACCTAAATATTCACCACAGGGATCAACATTGGCCCTGACTTGAGTAAAATAGTCCACTACTAGCTTAGAGCTCGACAATTGAAATAGATGATCAGCAATATAAAAGTTATGCGATCTCCGCTGATTGACATTTGCAACATCTACCTCTATATAATATTCTCCAGGATCAGAGGGATTAAAATCGCTAAAATATCCCTTTTCTCCTTTCACTGTCCCTGTATAGACTATAGTGTCATTGTCTACCCTCTTTACCCAGAAGATAGTACCATCAGGCACCCCTGGAGATGTAAAACCCTTAGACTCATTAAGATTATAACCAATTTGATTGACATAAGGCTTGGCAAATGTGATAGAATAAAGAAGTAGGATAATCAATATAGGGGCAAAAGGGATAATTAATCTACTTTTCATCTATTACTTCCTATAGAGTCCAAAAAGGGTAGAGGAGTAATACTATAGAATACGGATCCATAAGGTTGTCCACCTCACCTTTAGATAAAAAAAGGTATAATATATTCTATCATTTTTATCAAGAAAGTCAAGAAAATCTTTATACATTTTTATGTTATTATAAATATTAGTTAGGATATCTATATCAAGAAAGGAGAAATATAAGATGAAGAAAAGACCTCTAAATCACTACATCCTCCTGCTCCTGGCCATATTATTAATAATCCTTCTTTCAATAGGGATTTGGTTATATCTCATCTCTCTTAACAACCCATCCCTCTATGATGATAACCTGGTTATAAACACCTTTTTGAATGATGATATGTTCCAGTTTCAAGATCTCTATATAGAGAAATTATTAGCTGGTTACGATGTAAGTGAGGCTGAAGGGCTCTTTACTAAAGGTATAAGAACTGCTCAACAGGGAAAGATCAAAGAGTCAAAAGAGATATTTGACCGTGCAAGGGGATACTTGAAGACGGTTTCTGTCAAACGGCCACCAGATATCCTCTCTGGGTCTGGGGTATCTCGACTTACTGACAATACATCCCCAGAAGACTATCCTTCAACGGTTTGTGATAGAGATGGTAATATATGGATATCATGGTTATCTTATCTTGATGGTCATGGAGATATCATATATGCAAGATATTTTGATGGAAGGGAGTGGTCAAGAGAGATGCAGGTGAGCCCGGAATATGGAGAATATCTTTATCCATTAATTATTGATGAAGCTGAGGGAGGGATATCTATATTCTGGGTAGACAAGAGAGATAGATATTGGACCTTATACGGGAGGAGGTATGATAAGAACCAATGGGAAAAAGAGGAGATTATAATCAGGGGAGAGACACCGATCTTGAGCCCTGCAGTTGCTGTAAATAAAAGGAGAGGGGGGTTATGTATTGCATGGCAGGGATACAGAGATGACGGTTTTCAGATATACCTCAAATGCAGAGATAAAGATAAGGGAACATGGTCAGGGGATATACTTGTTACTGATAAGGGATCAAACTGGAATCCGTCCTTGGTCTTTGATCAAGAGGGGAGATTATGGATCGGATGGGATGGTTATCAAGAGGATAATTATGATATATATCTATCTTCATTTGATGGAAAGGATCTTTCTAAAGAGATAAATATAACAATAGATCCTTCATACGATATGAATGTCAGATTAGCTATAGGTAATGATGATCAACTATGGATTGTATGGGAGAGGGTATTACCTAATTGGAATCAGATAATGAGTCTGCAGAAGAGAGGGTCTTTTAATCTACGGAAAGAGGTATTTATTTGTTTAAAGAGATTTGGTGATACCTCAACATATATCCTTGATAGCTCTCTTATGGGAAGTAGGTATGTGGAATCTCCTGAATTGCTCTTAGCCTCAGATGGGTTCCCCATATTACTCTTTCGGGTTTTTACAGAGGGTGAAGGAGGGGGGAGGTATTGGGAGGTATATAGGACATCACTCATTGATGGGGGATGGTCATCTCCAGTTAGACTATTCCCCAGTGATGGTGGAAGTGATAGGGCCAGCGGCTGTATAGACAAGAATGGCCAGTTATGGGTATTCTGGCAGGGTGATGGCCGAAGGATTGTAAAGATAAACTATAATCTATTCTGGGGTCTTTTACTTAAGGAAGAGATATTCTTTAATAAAGTAGCCCTTGAATCACCCCCACCATGGCCCCACCTCTCAAGGGGGAGGGGGTTATATGTAGGGGCAGGCCTTGTACCTGCCCTGAAAAAGGTATTTTCAGAGGAAATTCAATTATCAGTACCCTCTCCCCAAAGGGGAGAGGGCAAGGGTGAGGGGTTATTTTCAGAGGAAAAATACCATCTCTTCTTTGGAGATACGCATGTCCATTCAGAGATCTCAGCATGCTTTATGGCCCAAGACGGATCTTTAGAGGATAAGATAAGATTCTATCACGATGTGGTTGGGGCTGATTTCTTATCTATAACAGACCATACCGGTGCACATACCGATTATTTATGGCACAAAAGAAAGAAGATAGATGATTTTTTCAATATAGACGGTCTATTTACTACCCTTCATGGTTATGAATGGAGCCACTATTATGGACACCAACAAATAATCTACAAGGGTGATGGCCCTATTATTAGAACCACCGATAGACGCTTCAACACCCCACTGGAACTATGGAAAGAGCTAAAAGGGATTGATGCCATTGCTATTCCTCATCAGCCTGCAGATAAGCTCTTTCCTTATGACTGGATCCCCTATGATGCTGAACTTCAGCCTGTGGTAGAGATATTCCAATCACATAGGGGTGGATATGAATATTATAATGGCCCATTAAGTACTGACCAGATGGTAAAGGGGAGATTTGTCCAGGATGTGTTAGCAAAGGGGTATAAGATGGGGGTAGTGGGGAGCTCTGACCACAAGCATTTGGGTCTGACCGGTGTATACGCAAAGGATTTAAGTAGGGATGGGATATATGAAGCCCTTAAGAAGCGACATTGTTATGCAACTACAGGAGAAAAGATAGTCCTTGATTTCAGGATGGATAATCATTTAATGGGAGAGGAATACAGAACCGATAGCCATCCCATTATTGTGGTTAAGGTGATTGGTACAAGCCCGTTAGATAAGGTGGAGATTATAAGAAATAATAGGGAGATATATAAAAAGGAAGAGGGTATATCTACCATCTCCCAGTTCAAGTTTACTGATCATGAGATAGATCAAGGAGAGAATTTCTATTATATTCGAGTGACCCAGAAGGATAATGAGATGGCCTGGAGTTCACCTATCTGGGTCTGGTATGAAGCTAGTGTTTCAACTCCCCAGCCCTGACGCATGTTTTCCCCCTCACCTTAGCCCTCTCTCCTATGGGGAGAGGGGACTAACCAATTGATTTTACTACAATTAACTTTAGTATTTCGTACATACCCAGACCAAACATGATTTGTTTGCCCATGTGGGCATACTGGCCCATGGTAAGTTCAAACTGATTTCAGAGAATCGGTAGCCGCAACCTTTAGGTTGCGTATATTATATGCCGTAATAGGTAATTATTTATGTAATTGTTTAGCCAAATAAAGTACTTAGTCATAATCTTTCTAAATACTTATTATAGTCGTCAACGGTAATTTCTATTTCCCGTAAAATCTCTCTTATCAAAGGACGGGCCAAAACTCTTCCTTTGTGATGTGGAACAGTTGTATTTCTTCCATCAAGATGTTTGTAAAATATGTGACTTCCCTTCTGACGAATCCTTTTAAAACCTAACAGAAATAACAACCTTTCCATTCTTTTAGCGTCAATGATCTGAAGCTTACTCAACTTGCCACCTCAACTTGTTGAATTCCCACGAATTCAGGTAATTGTTTCTTTGTTTCTGGATCCATTTCCTCCAAACATAATTCAACTACCTCTTTAAGGTTCTTTTGAAGTTCATCTAAAGTCTTGGCTTGAGTATGAGCGCCGGGGATCCCTGGAACAACCGCTACATATAGTCCAGTTTCTGGATCTTTTTCAATATATCCTGTTACCCTATACATTTTAACCACCCCCTTTTATCTAAACAGCAATATAGATTTTCAGATAATAAATTACACATTACATTTTGATTTTCCTGCCTGTGGCAGACAGGTGCATTTTGATTTAAAACTTCTTATCGATTATTATGGATAGACAGTTACAGTTACAGTTACAGATACAGATTTTCTAATTGTCTCTGAATATAAATAAAAGGTTTTCCGAATTTCTTATATAATTTAAACATTATCCCTTCAAAATAGAAGCTAAAATATCTCTTTTCCCAGCGCCAGAGAGAGATTTTATGGAATAAATAATATATGAATGCTATCTTTGAGTTTTTCAAATACCATTTATATCTGAAACCCACATAAGTAACCAGATAGATTGCTGATAAGTCTTTATAATAGGATACCCATGGTGCTTTAAATTCATCATGAGCAAAATCTGCCCAGTCCTCCAGTTTTGAGGGTGGGGTGAAACCTAAATCAATGCTTTCTTGATATAAATCCGTACCGGGCAGAGGTAAGAATGGCTGCACCGCTATGCCAGAATTGGGATGGAGCTCCCTGACCTCATCTACAAAATCTAGTAAATTATTCAAATCCTCCCTAGTTTCACCCGGATAACCAATTATAACAGAATAAGAGACATATATCTTGTACTTTCTTAAAGTCCTGACCGCCCTGTAAACTATTTCACTTGTATATCCTTTGTTAAATTTTTTTAAAATCCTGTCATTATTAGACTCCAAGCCGATAAAGACATGGTGGCAGTTACTCTTTTCAAGCCTTTCTGCCATCTTGTCATCTATATAATTGGCTCTGATAGCTGACTGCCATTTTAATCCTAGTTTTTGTAGTAATTCACAAAGTTCTTCAATTCTTTTTCGATTCCCACCACAAAGTGAGTCATCATAAAACCCAACTTCTTTTATATTATATTTATCTTTTAATATTGTAAGCTCTTTTTCGATTTTATCTATTGACTTGATCCTTGCTATATTCTTGCTAAAAAATCTGTTATAGCAGAACTTGCAGCTATACGGACATCCCCTCGAGAGTTCCATTACAACTGGTTCTACTGTTTTTAAAGAATAATTTGTAGAAAAAGTCCTGTATGTTATTAAAAATTCCCGGGTCTTTTCCGTGGAATATGGAAAAGGAAGGGTGTTTATATCCACAAACTCCCTGTCCTCATTAATAATAACCCTATCTTTTTCCCGCCAGCATACACCTTTTATCTGGGGCAGTTCTTTATCACTCTCTCCCATCAGGTATTTAGTTAATTCATATAATGTTTCCTCTCCCTCTTTCTTGATTATATAGTCAACTAAAGGAGATTCCATGGTCTGTTCTATGCACATTGAAGGATGTATCCCGCCCCAGACCAGCGGAATATCTTTATTTATCCTTCTTATTTTTTTGCAAGGTTTAAGGAACTTTTAATTTGATAACATGTCATTGCTGAAAAACCCACAAGTACAGGTTTTTTCTTTATAAAATCAAATAATCTCTGTTTATTGTGAATTCTTTCATCAAAATATTCCACCTCTATACCTTTCTGTTCCAGATAACACCCTAGCGACACAATAGATAAAGGTATCATTTTATGGTAAGGATAAGGACTTGTATATGTGTAAACTAGAACGATCATATATTCCTCTGAAAACTAAAAGGCACGGACAAACAAGTTTGTCCATGCCACCCAGCTTTATATAAATTCTCACTACTCGATTACGCTCATTTTTTGACTTAATATACTGTTTTTAATGAAGTTACACAATTCTTAATATCAAACAACGAGACAGTAGTGATTGCATATATAAAATAAAAATAGCAAATTAGCTGATTGTAGTCAAGGGTTATTTCAGGTTGACCCTTTTACCTTAGCTTATCTTATATATCTTTATAACCGGCCCACCTCTTCTAATATTTGGTTTGAATTCCTTTATAAGTTTACCAGTTTTATCCAGCAATTGATAAAATTCTATGACATCATTAAAATCCTCTCTGACATCTGTTGTATTGGAAAATACTGGGGCAATCACACAATACTCAAACCCATTTTCCTTATAATAATCCAGCGAATAATACCCCGCTATTGTAGTTCTAAATAAATAATAACTGATCTCTGGTTCAGGAAGAGATATTCGTCTATCATAAAATCTGGTTATATACTCAATAGAGTCATCTAACGATTCCTTCTTTATATATCTTTGACCCCAGTAGAGTACTGTCATGCCCTTGGGGCCAATCCTCCTCTTATATTCATCCT
>JACRGM010000097.1 GCA_016212345.1 Nitrospinota bacterium | reverse complement strand
CCTGCGATTTACATATACCGTATGATTTGCACCTTCTCGTAGGAATTCGCATCCGTTTGATTCAAGATGTCGGATTACATCTTTACGCTTCAAACCGTTACTGCTCCGAAGTCTTCTTTTATAATTTCGAGACCCTTAAGTTCTTCTTCAAAAAGTTGTCTATTGGCGTCCAAAATAAGATGGACTGCCTCAATTAAATTTTTTCTTGCTTCATCAAGAGTTGTGCCCTGCGTATTAGCTCCGGGAAGTTCTTCAATAAAGCCTATATATCCGTACGGCGATTTTTGAAAGATCGCAGTTAATTTTTCCTTCATCTTTATCCTCCTCCTTTTTTATTTATATTATACCATAACGACTGAGCTCACCTGCCACCAACAGTATGGGAAACAAACTTACAATAATCGGGCGTCTTAATTGATAACAAGACAATATTGCTAAATTATGACATTTCTATTTTGGCTTGACAATCTAAATTTAATATCTAAATTTAATATATTGACAAATAAGTATTATCAAAATATAATTCTACCTTATTAAAAGATAAATATACTCGTTTAGTTTCAGGGGGAGATATGCCTTCTAATTCAAAGAAAGGGAATGATATAGATGATCAGGGATTCTCAGATGAGAAACTAACAGAGATCATAAGAGGATATCTGACTAAACATAATCTTGATGAAACAGCAATTATTAATGAAATTGAAAGAATAGAATCATGCGGCGATAATAGGTTATATTCGAGTCTATTAAAGATCCTCTCTCATCTCGATTTTCCCCCTGAGGAGGCCAAATATTACTGGGAAGAGATAATAAGGCATAAGGATAACTTGGCTAAGGAGTTAAAGAGGGATCCTGGTATAAGGGTCTCCATGCTCGACTATTTTATTAACAAGGATACCAGGCTAAAGAATCCTAAGATTATAGAACTGACAATTTACGAAGAGACAGAGAAAAAGGCCCTTATAGATGGCTTGACAGGACTTTACAATCACCACTATTTTATGACGATATTAGAGAAAGAGATCAAGATCTCTAATAGGAATAGTCTTCCTATCTCCCTCCTCCTTTGCGATATAGATAACTTTAAGTCTTATAACGATAAGTATGGACACATGGGTGGAGATCAGATATTGATTACCATCTCTGAGATAATGAAAGGGAGTTTTAGGCCATCAGATACTGTTGCAAGGTATGGTGGGGAAGAATTTGCGATCATATTTCCTGCAACAGACAAACTTGGGGTTCTCAAACCAGCAGAAAGATTGAGGGGTAAGATAAAGAAGATAGACCTTAAAGGGATGAAGCTCAATATCACCATCAGTTGCGGAATAGCCTCCTATCCAACAGATGCAAAGACCTCTGAAGAGATGATCCTATGTGCAGACAAGGCGCTATATCAATCAAAATATGGAGGAAAGGATAGGATCACCCTTTATTCCTCAGAAAGGAGGTTATATTTCCGGGTTGATCTGGTTTTTGATATAAGATATAAGATTAGATATGCATTTAAGGGTATGCATACAGCAATCATTAGAAACATCAGTGCGCAAGGGGCAGGATTAGAGACTAATAATGATATTCCCCTCAGAACCCATATCAGGCTCTATATAGATCTCGATAAAAAGGATGAACCTATAGAGTTGGTGGGAAAGGTTGTATGGAGTAAGAAGATACCCCCTTCCAAATATAATATAGGGCTTGAGTTTATCCAACCCGATCAGGTTATTAAGAGCAAGATTATAAAATTTGTCGAAGAGCAGAAGGAGAGAACCAAATAATATAGATTTTCAGATAATAAATTACACAAGGCTAGAGGGAGAAATCCGAGTAAGGCGTACTGAGCGGTACGCCGTCGAGGATTTCGACTGATAACGCCGTGTAATTTTGTTATATGGAAATCTATAGGGGAATTGACAGTAATATATTACAAAGATATATTTAATTTATATCTGAACATCTATAAAACACATAGATTTTCAGATAACAAATTACACAAGGCTAGAGGGAGAAATCCGAGTAAGGCGTACTGAGTAGTACGTTGTCGAGGATTTCGACTGATAACGCCGTGTAATTTGTTATATGGAAATCTATAACAGGAGGAATTATTAGTGGGAAATCTGAGGTATAAACGTCCCAACATTGATAAGGTTGATAAGGAACAGAAATTATCACAAGAGATAGTTAATAAGATCATCCTTGAGTGCCTCTCCATAAAAAGTTGTCGGGAAGCAAAGATTATTAATGAGATTAAAAAGATAGAATCATATAATGCCAATGGGTTATATTCAACCCTATTGAAGATCCTTTCTCATCTTGATTTCGTCCCTGAGGAGGCCAAATACTACTGGGAAGAGATAATAAGGCATAAAGAGGCCTTGACTAAGAAGTTAAGGCGGGACCCTGGCGTAAGGGTCTCTATCCTCGATTATTTTGTTAACAAGGATACTAAGCTTAAGAATCCTAAGATCATAGAACAGGCGATCTACGAAGAGACAGAAAGAAATGCCCTTTTAGATGGTCTGACAGAGCTTTACAACTACCGCTATTTTAAGATAGCCATTGAGAAAGAGATCAGGGTTTCTAATAGGAATAATCTTCCAGTATCACTCCTCTTCTGCGATCTGGACAACTTTAAGGATTATAACGATAAATATGGACATCTGTGTGGCGATCAGATACTTATTACTGTATCTGAGGTGATGAAAGAGAATTTTAGACCATCTGATATTATTACAAGATATGGTGGGGAAGAGTTTGCGATTATACTCCCTGCAACGGACAAATTTGGTGTCATCAAGACTGCAGAGAAGTTGAGACGAGAGATAAGTATAATAGACTTTAAAAAAAGGAATATACCTGTTGAAGAAAATATCACCATCAGTTGCGGAATAGCCTCCTATCCAACAGATGCAAAGACCCCTGAGGAGTTAATCCGATTTGCAGACAGGGCCCTTTATCAGGCAAAATATGAGGGTAAGGATAAGGTTACCCTCTACTCTTCAGAGAGGAGAGGGTACTTTCGGGTGGGTTTGGTTACAAAGATAACATATGAGATTCAGTATACACCAAAGGGAAAAGATACAGGGATGCTTAAAAATATCAGCGCAAGTGGTGCGGTATTTGAGACTAAAAAGTATATACCTGTTATGACGCATATTAAACTCTATATGGGTCTCAATAAAAAGGGAGAGATAGAGCTTGTAGGAAAGGTGGTATGGACAAAGAAAAAATCCCCAGTCTTATACGATATAGGGGTAAAATTTATTCAATTAGATCATAATATTAAGGAAAGGATTATAAAATTTGTTGAAAAACAGGGAAAGGATAAGTAGTGTTGAAAAATATAAAGGATAAAAGATTATCACAGGAGAGATTGAGTGAGATTATCAGAGAGTGTCTCTTAAGAGAGACCCTTAAAGAGACAACATTTATTAATGAGATAGAGAGGATAGCACCGGATAGTAATAATAGAATATATTCGAGTTTATTAATGATCCTTTCTCATCTCAATTTTCCCCCTGATGAGGCCAAATACTACTGGGAAGAGATAATAAAACATAGAGAGATATTGATAAAAGAGTTAAAACGGGATCCCGGGTTAAGGGTCTCTCTCCTCGATTATTTTGTTAATATGGATAATAGACTTAAGAACCCTAAGATTATAGAATTATCGATCTACGAAGAGACAGAGAGAAAGACCCTCATAGATGGATTGACAGGACTTTATAATTATCGGTATTTTAAGACAGCTATAGAAAATGCTGTTAAGACCTCTGATAGGAATGATCTTCCTGTATCACTCCTCTTTTGTGATCTAGATAACTTTAAGGAATATAACGATAAATATGGACATCTTTGTGGAGATCAGATACTTATTGCTGTATCCGATGTGATGAAAAAAAATTTCAGACCTTCTGATATTGTGGCAAGGTATGGTGGTGAGGAGTTTGCGGTTATAATGTCGGGCACAGATAAGACAGGTATCTTAATATCTGCTAATAGATTGATGGAAAGAATAAAGAAGATAAACTATAAAAAAATGAAGATCCCTGTGAAGGAAGATATTACCATCAGTTGTGGAATAGCCTCTTATCCAATAGATGCAAAGAATGATGAAGAATTTGTCTCTTGTGCAGATAGTGCCCTCTATCAGGCAAAATATGAGGGTAAGAATAGAATTATCCTTTATTCATTAGAGAAAAGGGGATACTTTAGGGTAGATATAGTTACCAAGATAAGGTATGAGATCCAGTATGTACCAAAAGGGAGTTACAAAGGGATACTAAAAAACATCAGTGCAAGCGGTGCAGCATTTGAGACAAAAAGACATATCCCTCTCATGACACATATCAATCTCTATATTGATCTTAATAATAATAATAACGAAAAACCAATAGAGTTGGTAGGAAAGGTTATATGGATAAATCAAATATCCTCTTCTAGATATAATGTAGGTGTAAAATTTATCCAGATAGATGAGGCTATTAGGAAGAAGATCATAAAGTTTATTAAAAAACAGGGAAAACCCTCATGCCGACCTTAGTCGGCACAAAAATTTTAAAATACCTATGCAACATTCTGATTTTGTACATCTACATCTACACACTCAATACAGCCTTCTTGATGGGGCATTAAGGTTTGATCCCCTTTTTCAACGAGCAGATAAATACAAAATGCCTGCACTGGCAATTACCGACCACGGTAATATGTTTGGTGTAATAGAGTTTTACCAGAAGGCAAAGACCTATGGGATAAAGCCTATTATAGGGTGTGAGGTCTATGTCGCCCCTGGTAGCAGATTTGAAAGATCAGGGGTGGAAGGTATATCAGATGCCTCCTATCATCTAACCCTCATGGCAAAAGATAATACTGGTTACAAAAATCTTATAAAACTTGTCACCATAGGGTATCTGGAAGGCTTTTATTACCATCCCCGTATAGATAAGGATATCCTCTCTAAGTATTCAGAAGGGCTGATTGCACTGGGTGGTTGTATGAAGGGAGAGATATCACAACTCCTCTTAAAAGAGGATGAGGAAGGGGCATTCAAGGCAACTACAGTATTCCGAGATATAATGGGGAATGACCGTTTTTATATAGAGATTCAGGATCAGGGACTTAAAGAACAAGAGAAGATAAATAAGGGATTGATAAGGCTAAGCCAAAGACTATCGATCCCATTGGTTGCCACGAATGACTGCCACTATCTTGATAAGAATGATGCCCGTGCACATGAGGTGCTTCTATGTATCCAGACAGGGAAGACCATGAATGATCCTAAACGGATGAGGTTTTCCTCTGATCAGTTCTATCTTAGATCCCCTGAAGAGATGAAACACCTCTTTAAGGATATCCCTGAAGCGATAAATAATTCTATTCAGATATCTGAGAGATGTAATATAGACCTTAGATTCAATCAGATATTTCTCCCCCACTATAATGTCCCAGACGAAGATAGCTTGGATAGTTTCATGGAGAGACTTGCCAGTGAGGGACTGGAGAGACGTCTTAAGGTGAAGATGGTGTCAGAAGAGGAAAAAGGGATCTATCATAAAAGGTTAGAGGAAGAGCTCGAGGTTATAAAGAAGATGAGATACTCTGGGTATTTCCTTATAGTATGGGATTTCATAGACTATGCACGGAAGAGAGAGATACCTGTAGGACCAGGCCGTGGCTCTGCAGCCGGGAGCCTTGTCTCATATGCCTTACGGATCACTGATCTCGATCCAATAAGGTATGGTCTTCTATTTGAAAGATTTCTGAATCCTGAAAGGGTAAGCCTCCCTGATATAGATATAGACTTCTGTATGGAAAAGAGGGATGAAGTAATCGCCTATGTAACAAAGAAATATGGGAAAGAGAATGTCTCACAGATTATAACCTTTGGAAGTATGATGGCTAAGGGTGTTGTGCGAGATGTGGGACGTGTACTTGATATACCGTATAGTGAGGTAGATAGGATCGCAAAATTGATCCCTAATAGATTGAATATCACCTTAAAAGAGGCCATAAAGGAAGAGCCAAGGCTAAAGGAGATGATGGATAAAGATGAGAAGATAAGGTTCCTCCTTGATACCGCCATAACGCTAGAAGGGCTTCCTAGACACGCATCCACACATGCCGCAGGGGTGGTCATCTCTCCAAGACCTCTTACCGAATTCCTACCCCTTTATAGAGGGGCACAAGGAGAAATAATCACCCAATATCCCATGAAGGATATAGAGAGCCTTGGTCTTCTAAAGATGGATTTTCTTGGGCTGAGGACATTAACTGTTATACGGAATACTATCAAAATGATAAAGGAGTCAAGGGGGATTGATATCTTAATCGAAGAGATCCCATTAGATGACAGAAGGACATATCAGTTGCTTAGTGATGGAGAGACAATGGGTGTGTTTCAATTAGAAAGTAGGGGGATGCGTGATCTCTTAAAGAAGATGAAACCTAATGTGTTTGAGGACATCATTGCCTTACTAGCCCTCTACCGTCCCGGACCCCTTAACAGCGGGATGGTAGACGACTTTATAAAGAGGAGACATGGAATAGTCCCTGTTAAATATGATCTCCCCCAGATAGAGGGGATACTAAAAGAGACCCATGGGGTTATCTTGTACCAGGAACAGGTTATGAAAATTGCCAGCGATTTAGCTGGATTCAGCATGGGGATGGCAGATATCCTGCGCCGTGCCATGGGGAAGAAGAAACCAGAGGAGATGGCTACACAGAGAGAGAGGTTTATAGATGGTACAGCCCAAAATAAGATATCTAGAAATAAGGCTGAGAAGATATTCGATCTAATGGAACACTTTGCTGGATATGGATTCAACAAATCCCATAGTGCAGCCTATGCCCTGGTGGCATATCAGACCGCCTATCTTAAGGCATACTATCCCTTGGAATTTATTGCATCCCTCCTAACCAGTGATATGGATAATACCAATAAGGTTATTAGCTATATAAATGAATGTAGGGATATGGGTATAAAGGTATTACCCCCAGATGTCAATGAGAGCTTCAAGGACTTTACCGTTATTGGTGAGGCTATCAGATTTGGTCTTGCAGCCATAAAAAATGTAGGAGAGGGTGCTATAGATGCCATACTGAAGGTAAGAAAGAGATTAAATCGATTCTCTTCCCTGAATAATCTTTGTGAAAATGTTGACCTTAGGATTGTCAACAGACGAGTAATAGAGAATCTAATAAAGTGTGGTGCATTTGATTCTATAGGTCAGAGACGGGACTACTTGATGGGTATCCTTGAATCTACCCTTGAGATTGCCCAGAGGACACAGAGGGATCGTGAGATGGGACAGATAAGCCTCTTCAGCCCTTCTGAGAGTGCCCCTAATAACATAGCACATCAGGGAGAGGAATGGTCAGAGAAGGATCTCTTGCGTTATGAGAAGGAGGCTCTAGGGTTTTACATCACAGGACATCCATTAGTCCCATTCAAGAAGGAACTGAAGCGGCTCGCCAATGTTACTACACAAGAGATATCTGAGGTAAAGAATGGGAAGAAGATCAGCATAGGTGGGATAATAACCAATGTCAGACCACAGATTACCAGAAAGGGTGACCAAATGGCGTATATAACCCTTGAAGATCTTCAGGGCTCTGTGGAGATGATCCTCTTTCCCGATGAGTATAAGAGATATATATCATTTCTAGAAAGCGAAGATCCTTTACTTATAAAAGGGGATACTAAGATAGAGGATGAGGAGATAAGGATTATTGCAAAGGAGATCATACCACTTGGAGAGATAAGTGGAAGATTATCCACCTCTGTTCATATAAATCTACATACTACAGGTCTTAAGAGGGATCTCCTGATTAGCTTAAAGGATATATTAGAGAAGAATAGAGGGGAGAGCAATGTCTATCTCCACCTCATGTTTCCAGATAGAAGTGAGGTAAGTATCTCTGCTGATAGTAAGATTAGGGTCAACTTGTCTGATTCGATGATCACCCAGATTGAAGGGCTTATAGGGAATGATACGGTATATGAGGAAATTCTAAATTCTAAATCCTAAACAATATTCAAAACATCGTGGAGGTGGCATGGACAAACATGTTTGTCCGTGCATTTTTCAATATGCTTCGAAGATTATACGACTGGGTATTGCACTGGGCAGAGACACCTTATGGTACATGGGCCCTATTTGTACTCTCCTTCAGTGAGGCCTCCTTCTTCCCTATTCCACCAGATCTTTTACTTATCGCACTTGCCATATCACTACCTATGAAATCCTTCAGATTTGCATTTATATGTTCTGTTGCCTCTGTCCTAGGAGGGATGTTTGGTTACTTTATCGGTTATGGATTGATGGACTCAATAGGGAGACCTATACTTGAGATATATAATGCCATGGATAGATATGAATATATACAGACCTTATATAGGAAATATGATGCATGGGCTGTAATGATAGCTGGATTCACCCCACTCCCTTACAAGGTCTGCACGATTACTGCTGGTGCCTTTAAGATAGATCTATTAGTATTTATCCTTGCATCAGTTGTCAGCAGATCAGCACGATTTTTTCTTGTTGCAGGATTGATCTATAGATTTGGGGAACCTATAAAATCCTTTATAGATAGATATTTTAATATACTCTCTATTGTCTTTGTCATACTTTTAATCCTTGGATTTATTGTATTAAAAGGAGTACTTTAAAGAGGAAGGAAAGATGTTACATGCTGTAATAATGGCCGGAGGATCGGGCAGACGATTTTGGCCTAAGAGTAGAGAAGAAAAACCAAAGCAATTACAGAATATCTTAGGCAAGAGGACGATGATACAAGAGACACTACTCCGTATCAAGCCATTCATTGATACCAACAATATCCTGATCATAACTGGTAACCCTCATGCAGAGGAATTAAAGAGACAGATCCCAGAGATCCCAGATCAGAATATAATTATAGAACCTGTGGGAAGGAATACCGCCCCCTGTATCGGTCTCTCAGCACTCTATATAAAGAGAAGGGACCCTTATGGAATAATGGCTGTCTTGCCATCAGACCATCTAATAAAGGATAAAGGGGAGTTTTTAAATGTCTTATCAGTGGCTAAAAGGGTGGCAGAAGAGGAGGGATATCTGATTACCCTCGGTATCAGGCCTGAAAGACCTGAGACGGGGTATGGATATATTCAATATGGAGAAGAGATAGTAACCATAGATAATAAAAGGATATTTAAGGTCAAGAGATTTATTGAAAAACCTAAAAAAGAGATGGCAGAGGAATTTTTATCATCTGAAAATTATCTCTGGAATAGCGGGATGTTTATATGGAAGGTAGATACTATCCTAAAGATGATAGAGATACACATACCAGAATTGTGGCAAGGACTGATGAGGATTGATAATGTCATCTCCACAAGAACCCCGCCCCGGCACGCAGGGGCGGGGTCTACTGACAAAGAAAGGGATATTATTGGAGAGGTATACTCCTCTATCAAGGGTATATCTATAGATTATGGCATCATGGAAAAGGCAAAAGGTGTAGTAGTTATCCCCTGTGATCTTGGATGGAATGATGTAGGATCCTGGAACAGCCTTATAGATGTACTACCTTATAATGAAGATGGAAATGTCGTAATAGGAAAACATATTGGTATAGATACCACTGGATCCATTATTCATAATACACCCCATAAGTTAATAGCTACAATCGGGATTAAGGATATGATAATAATCGAAACAGAGGATGCCCTACTTATATGCCCCAGGGAGAGGGGAGAGGATGTAAAAAGATTAGTAGAGGTCATTAAAGAAAAAGGGATGAACGAGTATCTATAGTTGAATGAAAGAACCATTGTTATGCGGTTTTCCTGTGCAATGCCACGGAAAGAGGTTGTTGACCTTTCAGGGCACTTACATTTAAGATTGAAAATCCTAATATGTCTCCGTTTTCATCAACCTTTTCCATAACTGCATCGTTCTCTGTCTCTCGAAAAAAACCCTTTTTCCGCTCAAAAATTACCTCTAAGTAGTCGCCTTCCTGGTCATACCATACTTTTATTTCTTCTCCCATAACACATCTCCTTTCTTGACGCTATCGGTAAAATATACAGTGATAATAAACGAATCAGCATCAGTTGCCCTTACAACAATACAAAGGTGCTTTCTGGTTACTGGTGTAGTTTCAAAAAGTCTATAGTGGAGTTCAACCTCATCATCAGTTCTTGATCTGATAATTCGGTCTGGCTCTATCAGCGTCAAAGCTATGCTGTTAAGCTGGCTTTCCATCTCAGGGTGCTCGGATTTCAGATGTTCTTCCCGCTCCTCTGATAATCGGATTTGTCGCCCTTTTTTATCACTAAATATATGCATATCTATCTCAATCTTTACACCTAACGTTTGGGATAACCTGCGAAAAACAAAAAGCAGGATAACTGAAGGAAAAAAGATAATAATGATAGCAGAATTAACACTCGATAAAAAAATGCGCTCTTTTTCGTCAGGTTGATCCCATGGTTAGGTGTTTTTAATCGGTTTTGTTATTCTTTACTATTCTCCTACAATTTATTTTCTTAAAGTACCCTTTTTGGCATTAAAAAATAGCTTCTAAGGCAAAAAAATGAGGCCGATTTCAACGCAATACCTTAGAAAACAGCATATTAGCGTGGTCCAACCCTCGCCCGTCTTCATTTTGCCCAGATATCTTCTGGAATTTTTTGGGAAGACATATCTACTGGGATATCTTCTGGAACTGGAGTATTTTGTATGATGTGATTGATATTTCGAGAAGACGTACCTAATAATTCAAGAACTTCTGCAATACCTAAACAAAGTATCCCAAAGATGACGTGATAAAAAACCATGCCCACAGCTATCCCAAACTCGATAGGAGTCAATCCTGCTTTGGAGAACATCTCAGCTTCACTGAATTTTATAAGCATACCTAATCCTACTATAACTCCTAACGCAATTGTAACACCACCAATCACTCGTAACCCATTAACCATGATCATATCCTCCTTTTTTAGAATTGTAAATTTAAAATACTAATAACCCCAAAAGAGGTTACGGTTTCTTTAAAACACTAACAACCATGGAAATAATGCCTATCAGTCCCAATAAGACCTAGCCCATTATTTCACCACCTGCTGGTATCTCTTCACCAAGAGCTATTAAAATACCTGTTACTGCTACTTCTTATGTTTCCATGAATCACCACAATAATATCCGCTACTAATAGAACAACTCCCCCGATTAACAAATTTTTCTTGCTCATGACTTACCACCTCCTTGCCATTTGAATTTTGTTAAAATGCATTGACCGCCCTCAATACAGTCAATACCGAATCAGTTCCAAACCCAAATACCTTCTTAACTATTTTTTTCATGGAAGGGTCTTCCATCATTTCTGCCATAAGCTTCTCATGTCCTATTTCCCTCCTCTTTGGGTTTGTTATTGAAGCAACCTCCTGCATACGCTTTTCCCAGTAAACACTCTTTGATTTTAGATTATAGATGTCATATCTGGTCAATCCAGTATCAAAATCGAAAAGATTTATGAAAATGCTTGCTTTGGGATTAACATTCTTTCCAATAAGTTCTGAAAGCGTTAAGGTATCAATAAAAAAATACCACAATAAAAAAACAACTAAAAAACCAACTACAATACCCATAATGATCTTCTTACTATTACTGGATGAAGGCATCGCTTAATCCCCTTTGAAGCTAACGG
>JACRGM010000095.1 GCA_016212345.1 Nitrospinota bacterium | reverse complement strand
TTTATCTCTCTCACAGTTATCCACATTTGTATATGCAGCAGTATGGACAACAATATCAGGATTCAGTCTTATAACACATTTAATGGTCTGATCCTTATCTGTGATGTCAAAGTCCTTCCTCTCAACCCCTATACATGTAACAAGGGGGGTTAGACGATCTATCAGTGCACTCCCTAACATCCCTTTCCCACCTGTTACAACTACCTTCATCTTGATTCAATCCTTCTTCTCTTTCCATACATCCTCTTATAATATTCGAGATATTCTCCACTCTTTATCTTCTGCCACCACCCTTTATTTTCTTTATACCACTCTATTGTCCTCTCCATCCCTGTCTGAAAGGCGATAGAGGGATGCCAGTCCAATACTGATCTTAACTTCTCTGTATTCACTGCATGCCTCTTCACATGTCCAGGTCTATCCTCTACAAACTCGATCATCTCATTAGACTTCCCAAGCATATCGAGTATCATATCCGCAATCTCAAGGATGCTCTTCTCAGTACCTGATCCAATATTAAAAACCTCACCTTGGATCCCATCGCTGTGAAGTATGATATCTATTGCATGGCAGTGATCCTCCACAAATATCCAGTCCCTTGTATTCTTACCATCCCCATAGACAGGGAGGGGTTTATCCTCTAATGCATTGGTCACAAAGAGGGGTATCATCTTTTCTGGGTACTGATTATAACCATAATTATTGGTGCATCTGGTAATGACCACAGGTGTCTTATAGGTAGCCCAAAAGGAGAATGCCAGGCGATCTGCACCTGCCTTACTAGCGGCATAGGGGCTTCTTGGCATAAGTGGATCATCCTCTTTTGATGGCTCATCTCCGGCATCACCATATACCTCATCTGTGGATATCTGTATAAATCTCTCTATCTCATGTATCCTTGCAGCCTCTAACAAGACATAAGTTCCATAGACATCTGTCTTTATAAAATCAGCAGGATCACTTATCGATCTATCCACATGTGTTTCAGCAGCAAAATTTATAACCACATCCACATCCTTTATTATGTCACCTACCAGCATGGTGTCGGCAATATCCCCTTTCACAAAGGTGTAGTTTTTATTCCCCTCCACACCCCTTAGATTATCCAGATTGCCCGCATAGGTCAACTTATCAAGGTTTACTATCTTGTAATCCAGGTATCTTTTGAGCATATACTTTATATAATTGCTCCCTATAAAGCCTGCACCACCTGTTATCAATATCTTCATATCTTACTCCTTTATCTTTGATTTTTAATTTTTGATTTTTAATTTTCCTTTCTATGCCAGTTATATGGTAGATCATTATCGTATGGGTCGATCCGAAACTCATCAGGATTATCATAGTTATATAATTCAGTAGGGCAGTTTATTATTATCCCCTCCTTATCACTGATACACTTAAAGCCATGAATTACATTGTTAGGGATATGGAGGAGGATAGGATTATGTTCACCCATAAAGAACTCATTGATCTCTCCAAAGGTGGATGAGTCTTTACGATTATCATATAGTACCACCTTCATCATACCCCTTATGGCCACGAAGTTATCATTCTGCACCCTGTGATAGTGCCACCCTTTGACCACCCCAGGATATGCAGTGGTCATATAGACCTGACCGAACCTCTCAAAGACTTCATCATCACTCCTCAACATCTCCATTAGCCTCCCCCGCTCATCAGGTATCACCTTGAGTCTCTTTATCTTTACCCCCTGGATCATGATCATCTCCTCTTTTTAAAACACCCCTACCCTACTATAATCTCCTAACATAAGACGATAGAATTCGGGTTTCTTGTCCAATCTATAGACCTCCACATTCTTCCCGATCAGACTATCTCCTATCCTCTTCCCTATTCCAAGAATAGAGCTCCCCTCTAAGATAATGCTGTGTTCTATCTCACTATTCTCTACCCTTACATCATGATCTATGGATGTGAATGGACCAATAAAGGAGTTTATTATCTTTACATTCCTCCCTATAATGGCAGGCCCACGAATAACACTCTTTATAATCTCTGCCCCTTCCTCTATTACGACCTTAAACTCCACACTAGATTCACTGTCAACAATACCATTGATCTCTGTCTTAAGGGTATCTAGAAGGATCCTATTTGCCTCCAGCATATCTTCCAATCTCCCAGTATCCTTCCACCACCCATTTATAATCTGTGATTCAACCCTGTAGCCATTGTCAATAAGATACTGTATAGCATCTGTGATCTCAAGCTCATTACGCCAAGAGGGCCTTATCTCCTTTACCGCCTTGAATATATTTTTATCAAACATGTAAAGACCTACTAATGCAAGATCGGTCTTTGGTCTCTTTGGTTTTTCTACAAGCCTAACTACCCTCCCACCGTCAACCTCTGCAACACCGAACCTCTCTGGATTTCTTACCTTTGCTAGGAGTATCTGAGAGTTGGGGGTATTCTGCCTGAATTCATCTACAAAATCCTTGATACCCCCCTTTATCAGGTTATCCCCCAAATACATCACAAATGATTCATCTTTTATATAATCTTCAGAGATCATAACCGCATGTGCAAGCCCTAATGGTGCCTCCTGTTTAATATAGGTAACCTTTATGCCCCATCTGGATCCATCTCCTACTGCATCCTTTATCTCTTTTGCAGTATCTCCTACCACGATCCCTACATCTTTGATACCAGCATCCCTGATAGCCTCAATACCATAAAATAGTATCGGCTTATTGGCTATAGGAACCAACTGCTTTGCATTTGTATGGGTCAGAGGTCTTAACCTTGTCCCCTCACCACCACTCAGAATCAAGGCCTTCATGATTTCCTCCTATTTTCTAAAAAATCTTGTAGGTTACTGCAAACAGTCCTTATCTCATCCTTTGTAAGCTCAGGATACATAGGGAGTGCCAGTATCTCACCGGAGACTTTATGGCTATTCGGAAGGTCTTCCTCTCTATAGCCGAGATACTTAAATGTATCCTGATTAGAGACCGGCATAGGATAGTGTATTGCTGTAGATATCCCTCTTTCTGAGAGATAACCTTGACACTTATTCCTTTCCCTTTCATCTATACATATTACATAGAGATGATATACATGTCTATTGTGATTCTCCTCATAAGGAATAGTAATATCATCCCCCTTTAATAGACTATTATAAAAGGCTGCATTCTCCCTCCTCATCTCATTCCAGCGGTCAATATATCTCAACTTTACCCTGAGTATGGCTGCCTGCAACTCGTCTAATCTGCTGTTGAATCCTAAAAAACTATGGATATACTTTTTACTACTCCCATGTACCCTTAACATCCTCACCTTCTCAGCGATCTCCTTATCTCGTGTAAGCACCATCCCTCCATCACCATAAGCACCTAAATTCTTTGTGGGAAAGAAGCTCAGGCAACCCACATCCCCTATCCCTCCTAACCTTTTCCCTTTGTAATCCGCGCCAAAGGCCTGTGCACTATCCTCAATCACTTTTAGTCCATATCGCCTGGCAATATCCATAATCTTATCCATCTCTGCTGATTGACCATAGAGATGGACAGGGATGATAGCCTTTGTATCTCCTGTTACCTTTTCCTCGATCCTATCCACATCTATAGTATATGTCCTTGGATCAATATCAACGAAGACCGGACGTGCCCCGCAATAAGATATCGCCTCACATGTTGCTATAAATGTAAATGGGGTTGTAATAACCTCATCCCCTGCACCTATATTGCATGCCAGTAAGGCAAGGTGTAATGCATCCGTACCATTGGCTACCCCAACACCAAAATCTATCCCAATATAGGAGGCAACCTCCTCCTCTAATATTGATACCTCTGGACCAAGGATAAAGTGACCCTTCTCTATGACCCTCTTTATTGCTGAGTCTATCTCCTTTTCTATGGATATATACTGTCTTGTAAGATCAAAAAGAGGTATGTTCATACTCTTAAAAATCTATAAATAAATTAATGAGGTTATAGATTTCCATATAACAAATTACACTGCGTTATCAGTCGAAATCCTCGACAACGTACTACTCAGTACGCCTTACTCGGATTTCTCCCTCTAGCCT
>JACRGM010000094.1 GCA_016212345.1 Nitrospinota bacterium | reverse complement strand
TTACTGCATAATGAATATGTTCAGAATGAACAAGATCATTTTGGCATCATAGTTTCAAAACAGCTTTCAGTTGGAGAAACGATACATAAGCTTTTAAGAATATTACAACTTTTTTCTCATGAATCTATAAAAAATCGAATAGAGTTTTTATAAGTTCAAAGAGGGGTAAGTTCAAACTGATTTCAGGGAATCTTCTCAATAGCTGGTATAGATTTTCAGATAATAAATTACACAAGGTTAGAGGGAGAAATCAAGGTATAACCTCTTATGAATAAAAGAGATATAATATTATCCATCTTATCAGGGGTCTTATTGGTACTTATATTTCCCAGATTTAACATTGAGACCCTTGCATGGGTGGCCCTGGTTCCTCTACTTGCAGCCATAAGGGATAAATCCGCCATACATTCACTACTCCTTGGCTGGATTGCAGGGGGGGTCTACTTTTTTGGCCTCCTGATATGGGTCGTAAACGCCATGTCAAATTATGGTAATCTATCCCTTCCACTTAGCTATCTTCTCCTGATGCTAATGGTCATAACCCTTGGTTTTTATATAGCGATCTTCACTTTATTACTAAATAGCATCTCTATAAGGATAAAGAGCGATCTTATCAGATGGCTATCTGCACCGCTAATCTGGACATCCATAGAGTTAGTTAGGGAAAGAATCCCTCTTATTGGTTTTCCCTGGGGGAGTCTAGGGTACTCCCAGTTTAAGACACATTCTATTGTTCAGTTTGCAGATATTACAGGGGTTTATGGCATTTCATTCCTAATAGTATTGATAAACTCAACTATATATCTTATCATAGAGGATAAATGGCTCGAATCAAGGGTAATGGATAGTCAGGTAAAAAGGAGGATATCGCCTTATAGAATAATTATCCCCTCCCTCATCATCTTAATCCTTTGTATCAGCTACGGTCTATGGAAGATAAATATACATAAATCTATGCCATCTATGCCATCCCCTACAACATCTGTAAGGGTCGGCCTTATACAAGGAAATATAGAACAGGGTCAGAAATGGGTTCCTAGCTATCAGGAGAAGACCTTTAACATATACAAGGATATGACCCTTGCCGCCTCAAGCAAGGGTATGGATATGATTATTTGGCCTGAGACCGCTGCCCCATTCTATTTCCAGAGAGATGGGAGATATCAGCAAGAGATATTTGACATAACAAAGGAAGGTGGGAGCTATCTCCTCTTTGGGAGCCTCAGTGATAAGTATTATTCAGATAGGGTTCATATGTTTAATAGTGCCTTTTTGGTTTCACCTGATTCTAAGATCCTTGGTAAATATGATAAGATCCATCTAGTCCCTTTTGGAGAGTATGTCCCTTTTCATAGATTTCTCCCCTTTGTTGATAAGATGGTTGAGGGGGGGATAGGCGACTTCGAGGAAGGGAATGATTATACAGTAATGACCATTCCGGGTGGGAGATTCGGGGTATTAATCTGTTACGAGGTCATATTTCCAGATCTGGTTCGCAGATTTGTGAAGAATGGCGCACAGTTTATGGTGAATATTACAAATGATGCATGGTATGGGAGGAGTGCAGCACCTTACCAACATATATCTATGGTTACTTTTAGGGCTATTGAAAACAGGGTGCCGATTGTAAGGGCTGCAAATACAGGTATATCAGGTATCATCGACCCCACAGGGAGGATAGTTAAGGAGACAGATATCTTTGTAAGGACATCAATATATGGTAATATATCTCCCAAGGTCACAGGGGATACATTCTTTACCACATACGGTGATATCTTTGCATATATATGTCTATTTATGACAATGGTGTTGCTTCTATGGGAGAGGGTATTTAACTTTAAGGAGGTAATATTATGTTAGTGTTAGATGAGCTTATAAGGAGATCCGTAGAGGTAAGAAATAGGTTAGAGAAGTTGAGAGGTCCTCTTTGACATAGTTAGAAAGGAGAAAGAGATAGTTGAGTTGGATAAGGAGATATCAAAGAGAGGCTTATGGGATGATACTGAGACTGCAAGGAGGATTCTAAAGAGACGCTCCATATTACAAAATGCTGTAGACCTTTGGAATGGATTAAATAGGCGTGTAGAGGATATCGTCTCCCTCATTGGGTTTGCTAAAGAGGAGGAGGATTCAACCCTTCTTTCTGATATGGAGAAGGAGATAGAGGACATTAAAGATGCTGTCTATAAATTTGAGATCAAGTTGATCCTCTCAGATGAGCATGACATAAACAACGCTATACTCTCAATCCGTCCTGGTGCAGGTGGGATTGACTCACAGGATTGGACACAGATGCTCCTCCGAATGTATCTTATGTGGGCAGAGAAAAAGGGGTACAAGACAGAGATAATAGACCTTCAACCTGGGGAGGAAGGGGGGCTTAAGAATGTTACTGTTATGATATCAGGCGATTATGCCTACGGTTATTTAAAGGCAGAGACGGGTGTCCATCGTCTTGTACGAATCTCTCCATTTGATGTCAACAAGCGGCGTCATACATCCTTTGCATCTGTATATACTTCTCCTGAGATAGATGAAGAGATCCGACTTAAGATCGATGAATCTGATTTGAGGATCGATACCTTTCGTTCTAGCGGTGCTGGGGGACAGCATGTAAATGTTACAGACTCTGCGATAAGGATAACCCATATCCCTACAGGGATAGTTGTGCAGTGTCAAAATGATAGATCCCAACACAGGAATAAGGCCACTGCTATGAAGATATTGAGGTCAAGATTGTACGAATTTGAGATGCAAAGGCAAAGGGAAAAAAAGGAGGAAAGTGAATCGCTAAAAAAGGATATTACATGGGGAAATCAGATTAGATCTTATGTCCTCCATCCATACAAGATGATTAAGGACATCAGGACAAAGGTAGAAGTGAGTAATGTAGAGGGGGTATTGGATGGGGATATAGATCAATTTATAGAGACTTATCTTATCAAAAACAAAATATCCTTATAAAAGGCTATAGATTTTCAGAAGAAGGAAGGGATCTGATAGTGGATGAGAAAAGTGATCTCCTATCATATAGGAGGGCTAAATTAGAGGAGTTAAGATCAGCGGGTGTCAATCCCTATATAAGCAGGTTTAAACCAACCCATTCTATTAGGTCTATTGTGACAAGATATTCCAATATTAGTAATGAGGAGTTAGAAGGGGTAGGAGAGGAATTTGTAATAGGTGGCCGACTGATAGCCAAGAGGAGGCATGGGAAGACCACCTTTTGTCATGTACAGGATGTCTCTGACAAGATACAGGTATATATCCGTAGTGATGATATAGGTGAAGAGGGATATTCTATATTCTCTATATACGATATTGGTGACATTGTGGGGGTGCGTGGGGGTATCTTCAAGACAAAGACTGGGGAGCTTACAATTCGGGCAAGAGATGTCATCATGCTATCAAAATCCTTAAGACCCCTTCCTGAAAAGTGGCATGGACTCAAGGATAAGGAGACCAGATATAGGCAGAGATATGTGGACCTCATCGTAAACCCTGATGTAAAGAGGATATTTATATTAAGGAGTATGATCATCCAGAAGATCAGGAAGTTTCTTGATGAGAGGGATTTTTTAGAGGTGGAGACCCCTATGATGCAGTCCCTCCCGGGAGGTGCAATTGCAAGGCCCTTTAAGACATACCATAATAGCCTTGATATGGAGCTTTATCTAAGGGTTGCCCCTGAACTCTATCTCAAACGATTAATTGTTGGTGGGTTTGATAGGGTCTATGAGATAAATAGGAACTTCAGAAATGAAGGCATCTCTACAGAACATAATCCGGAGTTTACCATGCTCGAATTTTATATGGCATATGCAGATTACAATGACCTTATGGACCTTACCGAGGAGATATTCTGGTATATAGCCCAGGAGACATTAAATACAACAAAGATCGAATATAACGGTAATAAAATAGATCTATCTCCACCGTGGAAGAGGTATACATTCAAAGACTCCTTAATCGAGTTAGGAGGGGTTGATCCTAAGGTATTACAAGAGAGGGAAAAGATAAAGGAACTGGCAGGCCAACTAGAGATCCCTCTTGAGACCAGTGATAATACTGAAAGAGTGATGGGGAAGATATTCGATAAATTGGTAGAACCTAAACTGATTCAACCTATCTTTATCATTGATTATCCAGTAGAACTTTCACCCCTTGCCAAGAAGAAGGATGATGACCCAAGCATGGTGGAGAGGTTTGAACTATTCATAGGACAAAAGGAGCTCGCCAATGCATATACAGAATTGAATGATCCTATTGATCAGGAGGAACGATTTAGAAGACAGATGGAGGAGAAAGGTATGGAGGAGGAGGGATATAAGATGGATGAGGATTACATACGGGCATTGGAATATGGCATGCCACCTACTGCTGGCGAGGGGATAGGTATAGACAGGATGATAATGTTATTTACTGATTCAGATTCTATACGGGATGTGATCCTCTTTCCGCAATTGAGGAAAGAGTAAATATATGTCTTATGAACTTTTTGTTAGCCTAAGATATCTTAAGGCCAAGAGGAAGCAGGCCTTTATATCTCTCCTTACATGGATATCAATAGGAGGGGTAAGTCTTGGTGTTATGACCCTCATCATTGTCTTGGCAGTAATGAGCGGTTTTGAAGAGGACCTCAGGGATAAGATCCTCGGGATATACTCACATGTAGTAATCACTAAATATGGAGAGACAGGGATAAAGGAGTATAGGGAGATCACAGAAAAGATAAAGGATATTGAGTCTGTTAAATCAGCAGCACCATTTATCATTAGTCAGGTTATGTTGACCTCAAGCACGAATGTGACAGGTGTTGTCATAAGGGGTATAGATCCTCAACAAGAAGGAGGAGTAACAGATATGGAAAGGAATATAATAGAGGGGGATATCAGATTACTGGATAAAAAAGGTGATATAGAAACAGAATATGATGGCATAATTATCGGAAAGGAGATGTCGAGAAACCTGAGGGTATTTATAGACGATGAGGTTACTGTTGTCTCCCCTATTGGCAAGATAACCCCTATGGGGATGATCCCATACATGAAGATATTCAAAGTAGTTGGGATATTCGATTCTGGGATGTATGAATATGACTCTAGCTTTGCCTTCATCTCGATCAATGCTGCTCAGAGGTTCTTTAATATGGGTGATACTGTTACTGGGATAGAGATAAAGGTAAAGGATATATACCGCGCCAATGAGGTCGTAGCAGAGATACAGAAGAGATTAGGGACATTCTATAATATACGTGATTGGATGGAGATGCATAAAAGCTTCTTCTCCGCACTTAAACTAGAGAAGATCGTGATGTTTATCATCCTTATACTTATAATATTGGTAGCTGCCTTTAACATCATAAGCACATTGATTATGATGGTGATGGAGAAGAGCAGTGATATCGCAATCCTAAAATCAATGGGTGCTACCAAGAGGAGTATTATGAAGATATTCAGCATCAATGGACTTATTATAGGGGTGGTCGGTACTATACTGGGATGTCTGGGGGGGGTTACAGTTGTCTCATATCTGAACCAGATTGTAGATCTTCTGGAGGGGATATTTCATATTGATATATTCCCAAGCGATGTCTATTACCTGAGCAGATTACCCTCTAAGATAGAATATATGGATGTATCACTGATAATTATTATGACCTTACTGATCACCTTTGTGGCAACCCTCTACCCTGCATGGTATGCCTCAAAATTGAATCCGGTAGAGGCATTGAGATATGAGTGAAAGGGAAGATATATTGATCTCTGTTCACGGCCTCTATAAATCGTTTAAAAAGGATTCTAGGATATTACCTGTATTAAAAGGGATCGATCTTCGCATAAGGAGGGGAGAGATGATAGGGATAGTTGGGGTCTCAGGGGCGGGCAAGAGCACACTTCTACACCTCTTAGGGGCAATAGACCGACCATCTTCGGGTGATATCCGTTTCGATGGTATAGATATCTTCAAGATGAGTGATACCAAGATAGCAGAGTTTCGAAATAAGAGGATAGGTTTTGTATTTCAATTGCACCATCTCTTACCTGAATTCACATCAATAGAGAATACCATGATGCCAGCACTCATTATGGGCCGAAAGAGAAATGAGGCTATTGAGAGGGCCAAACAAATACTTACAGATGTTGGACTTAGAGAGAGATTCCATCATAAACCAGGGGAACTCTCTGGTGGGGAACAGCAGAGGGTAGCCATTGCCAGGGCATTGGTGAATAATCCTGACATTGTTCTAGCTGATGAACCTACAGGGAATCTAGATAGCGAAACAGGGAGATCGATTCAGGAGCTTATGTGTAGACTGAATAGGGATAAAAAACAGACATTTATCATTGTAACACATAATGAGACGATTGCTAGCAAGATGGACAATATTCTCAGACTTGTTGATGGAAGGATATTATAGGATAGGGAAAAACGGGACAGATTTATTAATATAGATTTCCATATAACAAATTACACGGCGTTATCAGTCGAAATCCTCGACGGCGTACCAGTCAGTACGCCTTACTCGGATTTCTCCCTCTATCCTTGTGAATTTATTATCTGAAAATCTATAGGATAGAAAGAACAAAAATAAATAATTTTTTTTCTTGACATGACAGATATGTTTCTGTTATATTTATTAATTAGTTGTAGATTGGTTTTTATGTGAGGACAAAAGTCTTTAAACACAAAACCTCTATAGCGAAAATTTATTGAAAGGAGGTATTGTGCAATGACCACAGGAAAAGTTAAGTGGTTTAATGAATCCAAAGGTTTTGGATTTATTGAACAGGAATCTGGGGAAGATGTATTTGTACATTTTTCTGCTATCAGAGGTG
>JACRGM010000008.1 GCA_016212345.1 Nitrospinota bacterium | reverse complement strand
TGGGCAAAGCCAATCTGGGGGGCATGGTGGGTATGGGATGCCCGTCTCACATTAACACTTATCCTTTGGTTTATATATGTAGCATATCTGATGTTAAGGGTACATACAAATGAAGGCTCACAGAGGGCTAGATATTCTGCAGTATTAGGTATATTAGGCTTTTTCGGTGTTATACTCAATCATTTTTCTGTCTTATGGTGGAGGACATTCCACCCAAGGCCTAAGATGCTGGATATAAAAGGGATCGGATCAGGTCTTGATCCTAAAATGATCATTACACTGATGGTATCATTGACAGCCTTTACATTTCTTTATCTTCTCCTGATGAGTCAGAGGATATTATTAGAAAAGATGAGGGATGAGGTAGAGGAGATAAAGAAGAGGTAAAAATAAAAGAAGCACGGAAATAGATAGAAAAAACGATATGCTCCAACTTTTGTTTAAATATGAAGGACGCCTCATTTGTTTGGCTAAAACAGTTACAATAATTTAAATCTACTAATACCCTCTCCCAGCCTCTTATTAATCTCGATCAGATCATCCACAAATCCGCCTTCGTTATGCTTAAGAGTGATCAATTCTCCCATCTCATCTGAGATAGATTTTATATTGGTGATCTTTTCTCTAAGTTTCTCAACCATAATGTTGATGCTTTCTCCTAGATCCTTCACATCATCGTATTTCCGTAAGTTAAATCTGATCGTAAGATCCCCTTCTCCTATCTTATCTCTTAGATCTCGTTCAATCCTGTAAAGTGGGCCTGCTATAGGATTAGGAAAGAATAATGATGCAATGATAGCAATAATAATACTGATTCCAAAGGCACCTATTACTATTGGGATAAGATAATCAAGAAAATTCTTTGCATGTATATGAAACTCTCTGTAGGTCACCCCTTCTATCTTAATGTTACTGTAAAGGTAAAATAATATACTGGTGACTGCCACACTTATAACAGCTATAGCCAGTACCTTCAACATCAATCTTATTCGCATCTTTCTCTTTGTAGAGTAATCGAGCCAACGTCTCTTATATTTTCTTTTCACGGTATCCCCTCCATGTTATATAGATTTTCAGATAATAAATTACACAAGGATAGAGGGAGAAATCCGAGTAAGGCGTACTGAGTAGTACGTTGTCGAGGATTTCGACTGATAACGCAGTGTAATTTGTTATATGGAAATCTATAGATTACTTTAAAGATTATCCTCCTGATGACATGCTACACAGAGATCGTCCAGTATCTTCTTTCTGATAAAGAGCCTTGTATTACCTCCATGTGGTTCATGACATGTAGTACAGGTAAGCATACCCTTTTCACCTGTTGGGAGATCAGAGGGGATTTTGATCTTTCCCCTAGGATATACACGCACAGGATGTGAAACCCCTAATTTATTACTGGGATGACATTCAAACTCCATACATGCATCTATACCTGCCTCCTCCATAGATTTTAATCCCTTACCATGTCCATCTACATCTTTATCTTTATCTTTACCCCTGATATTCTCAATAGTCACGCCTCTTTTTGGAGTCATGCCTCTTTTTCGTAATAGGGCAATATGACAGTAATTACACCTCTTATCAACAAAGTCAGAGTGAGGATAGGTATATCTCTCTATATTATCATAGACCTCTTTATGGCATTCTTTACAACCCTCTGTCTTTTCTTCCTTTGTATTATTGGTTGAATCTGTGCCACCTATCTCCCAAAGATCAGATGCTATAGAATAACCGATAGATAAAACAAAAAAGAGATTGATTATAACAAATCTTTTAAAAATCACTATCCCAGCCTTTTTTATCATTGAGATTAGTGGATTCACCTTTCATCTCTCTCATAATCGGCTGAAGGGTATTATTATAATAGATATTGCCGACTATATCAGTTGCAGTATATGTATAGAAGAGATTAGATATCATCTCTTTCTTTGGGAGATATACTATCCTTTGGAAATTATCACTATTACCATTACCCCTGATCACATCAATAACCTGATCCTCTCCCTTGTATATCTTCAGTTCCCAATTATCAATCCTTTCATCTAAATCGTAGTCAAGATTAAATATAACCTCCTTTTCTTTTATGTCAAGGGAAATATTTACATGTGGTGGGGTAGTATCGAGTATTATCTCATCAGATAGGAGTGTCTGATTACCTGCCTTATCTATAACTAAAAATTCATAGGTATATATACCATCCTTTGCCCTGGCACCTGTATTGGTTGTTCCCCTCCAGATAAGTCTTCTAGGGAATATCCCGATCCCATCATCTCCTCTTATCCTTTCCCTATCCGCATTTAGTATAGCTATAGACCATCTATCAATATCATCTCTCCTCTCTAATCTTGGAGAGAATATAACATTATCCTCTATATTGTCTCCATTAGGTGAAAAGATCTTATTGCTTAGCTTTATACTTACCTTTGGAGGTGTGGTATCTACTATCAAATTCGCTACTGCATAGAAATCAAAACGGTTATTATCTTGATCAATAGCAGTTATCTGAATAGGATATTCCCCTTCCTCTAAAGGGGACAGAAAACTCCCATGATATATCTCTTCCTCCTCTTCCTTGAGGCTGACATCCTTTCCTTCTATTCCTATCATAACCTTTGAAGGCCTTCCTATTATAGATACCATCCTTACAGAGATATCAACCTTCTCCCCCCCTCTTATTACCTCCGGTATTAACCCTACATCTTCGATCTCAAAGGGGATGGTAGTTTCCTCCTCTATCACAAATCTTATATCCATCTTACTGATCAAATCCCTCACCACCATCTTGCTTAGTTCCACAACAGAGTCTATCTTACCTAATCCTAATAGATGGATAAAGTCATAAGCCGAATATGAGAGGGTATCTATCCAGATAATAGAACCATTCTCAGTACTAAGTAATCTGAGGCTCAATCCTACCTGAGGGTCATTACCTTCTTTGAATAGATCTACAGAACCGATCATAATGGCATCTATATTCAACATCTTTCCAAGTCTCCTCACAGTTACCCTATTCAGTGAGTCAGTATATCTTATCCTCATATCTCTCATATGGTCTTCAAGGATATCTGATGGTACTATCTGGAGTCCCTTTGTCTCAGCAATCTCCTTTTCTATCAGTGGAACAATTGTAGAAATGGCATTAAGATTATCACTCAGGTTATTAAAAGGTAAGATGGCTATCTTTTTTATCTCCACACTCTTTACTCCTGCATATACATGTCCAAACAGGAGAAAGACAGCAACAATGGGTATAAGAAAGAAGGCTATTATTATGAGGTGTTGCGGTGCTGCGGTGCTGCGATGATGAGGTTTAGTTATTTGTTGATGAGTCATTTATTGAAATCAAAAATAAAAGATAAAAAATCAAAAACACAAATCAAAATATAAAAATTGAAAAATCGTGATGCGTATGTGTTAGCGGTATATGTATTCAAAATTATCGCCCATCTACTATAATAATGCATAACAGCATTTTAATTCATTTTTGAATTTTAATTTGTTATTTTACTTTTTAATTTTTACATTTTGATTTAGAATCCCTATCCTTTATTATGGCTAAATCATATTACCCCTTTACAGCAATGTATCTATAATCTTCTTTGCCACCTCCATTGTCAGGTTGCTCATGGTCATCTCATCAAGACCAAAAAGCCTTCCTATGTAACTTCCACCTCGCTTGTTACAACTCGCCTGCCATAATATCTCACCAGAATTTGTATCTATCATCCTCAGGGAGAGTGAGATTATAGGGGTAGAGCCTGTACCAGAACGGCTTATACCATACTCCTCTACAGAACCTAATATAATGGCCTGAACATCTAATCTTTCCCCAAGTCTCTTGGCTATCTCTTTATCTACTGGAACAAGTTCTCCTTCCCTATATCCCCACTCTTCGTATACACCCTTCAGGGTTGTAGCTATCTCCCCCATCTCTACTATATCAAATATCCCTCTTGATAAGAGCTCTATTATAACTATACTCCTTACCCTCTCACCTGCAAACTTTTCATCCGTAAGATTATTAAAGGGGAGTACTGCGATCCTCTTTATGTATTGAAAATTCGCCGACGGGTTTAGATAATTTCTCACCCCTCCTCTCACGCAACTAATCAAGACCACCATGAGTAATAATATAAACAAACCCATGTATATTTTTCTAATATTAGTCACATCAAATCTCCTCCATGTTAAAACCTCGTGGACAACCTTGTTGTAAAGGTATCTATTTTACTCTCTATATTGTTTTCCTGTATAGATCTATTATACCCTAATCTTAATACCAAATATCTACTTATATTCCAACTGATTGTTGAGTTGATATTCTCAGATGTGGTATCCCCCCAATCCTGGCGATTATACCCTATGGTGAACTGGAGATCCTGTGATGCATGCCAATTAGCATTAAAATTGCTCCCTAATTCGAAATCATCATTACCCCTTAAATCCTCTGTGATAATAAGATAGAGATTCTCTGATATACGATAATTAAATGTCGGCCGAAGGATGTATATATTTTGACTCTCCCTCCCACTCTGCCATGTTACACTACTATAGGTAGTAACCCTTATCTCCTTAGTCAGATCGAGATTAATATCTGTACTTATTGACTTTGTGGTTGTCTTTGTTCCTGAGAAGTCCTTATAACCACTGATCAGAAAATCGAGACCAAGATCAACACCATAATAGGGATTAGAAGATATACTTAATACGGCAGAATCACCTCTGGATTGAATAATTGATTCCTCTGTTGACTCTGAACGGTTGAGGGTCAAAGAAGACCTTAATGTCTCTAAAGGGGAAGAGGTAAACTGAAGTGAGTAGCTATCCATCCCTGTCCTTACTGCCACACTATGCTGTAATAGTGTTTGATAACTTACCAAAGAGGATAGATATCTATGTAATTTGGTTGAGAGGTTAGTCCCCTGCAACAACTGAAAGGTTGTCTGGGATCTAGGCTCGTTCCTATATGCCTCAAAGATAGGCTCCCTTTCAGATGTCTCGTAAAAGAGATTGTACGATAATCCAATCCTCTCTATTGGTTGAAAGTTGGCATTAAAGCCTATCTCATGTCTCAGCATATTTGATTCTAGTTCTGTCTTCTTCTCTATAGATAGATAACTTAATACCTCGATCTCTGTGATGTATATGTCATTTGTTATAATATCCACTTGATTTTTATTTACAACCTTGAAATAACGGGTCTCGATACCAGTAGAATCTTCATAATAGAATCGGCTATTTGTTGGATCAAACCCAAAGGTGTTATTAGTTGATACACTATCCCAACTAATACCATCCTTGCTTTTATAGATATCCCATTTAAAGTCACTTTGATTAGGGCTCCCAATGGAGGTTATATAAATATAGACCTTATTCACCCTCTTCACATCCCCCAAATCAACCCCTATATTCTTATTACTTGTCTTGATGGTTATCCCTGTACTTGAGGCCTTATCTTTATCAATAAGGGAAGGGGTGTTTGTTATCTCAGGGGGGTCTGTTATCACAGGGGTTGGATCATCGGTAAAGAGCCCCCTTGCCAAATCTAACTCATCCAAAAAATTTGTTGGTTTCTTACTAGAATCTTTTATACTGGAATGGAGTATCCCGTATCTCCCTGAGAGATTGATCTTATTCTTTAAGAAGGATTCAGATAGGTCTATTGTCCCAAAATGCCTATCACTCTTACTGGATGTCTCAGCCTTAATCTCTTCTGAATCACCCCTTGTATAATCATATCTTAGATTAAAGAATCTGTACCCATAGCCACTGGTGATATTGAAGTTTGAATTCTGGTTAGTTATATGTCCTAAGGTGAAGTTCTCGCCCTTGTTATAGGATACCCCGAAACTAGGGATCTCATCTAGTCTGCTAATAAGATCCATACTGTAGATCTTAGAACTCCTGTTATCACCCTCTTCTGGATCCACTGCACTATAACGATATCCGAGATTAGAGGAAAATAGATCGTTTGACATCCTCAATAGAAAAGAGGGAGAGAGATCACTTGACTCCTTATCCTCAGTATTATTTAATGTTGCCCGTATATCAGCAGAGAGGTCTATAGTAGAGGTAAGTCTCTCTCTCCAATCAAGGGAGTAACTGTGGATAAATCTCCAGTCATCACTAGTATCTCCATCACTCTTTGATCGTAAATAGTGATAGTAGAAATCAGTAGTACCATGGATCTCCTCAGCATATAGGACATTACCCATCATTATAAACACCACCAGTGATATTACTAATATAAAGATACACTTTATTCCCATCTTCCTGAAATGCCTTTATCTTATTGATACTATTTCATAGGGCCTCTTTCCTACATAGATTGTCTTAACAATATTCTCAGAGAGTACATCTATAACAGAGATGGTATCTGATCCATTATTGACCACATAGAGCCTATTTCTCTCCCTGTCAAATGTTAGCCCCATGGGTGAGTTACCAACAGGTATTCCCCCTGTTATGGTCCCTGATGTGAGATGAATAATATTGACCTTATCAGTACCTTTACTTGTTACATATAACCTGTTCAATCGCCCTATACAGAGCTTTAAGGGATTAAAACCTGCAGATATCGTTTTAATAACCCTCCTTGAATTGATATCTATCACTGAGATATGATCTGATCCTTCACTAACTACATAGATACCCTCTTCTCTGATAAGGATATCCCTGGGCCTCAGACCAATACCACTTATGGTATTTACCACCTTATTACTATATGTATCAATTACTGATATTGTATTGGACATACTGTTTGAGACATAGACACTTCTACCTATGTGATCGGTTGCTATTTCTGTGGGTGAATTCCCCACAGGGATGGTGGTTATGAGACCCCTTGAGACAGTACTTACAACAGAGACATTATTAGAACCGAGATTGCTTATATAGAGTGTCTCATTATCAGGGAGTAATACAACCTCTGTAGGTTCGGTCCCGGTAATAAGATTGATAGTATCCATCACCTTATTATTTGCGGTATCAATAACAGAGATGGTATTAGAATCTGAGTTGACCACATATACCCTATCCCCTTCAGAATTTGCAGTGATCCCCTTAGGTCCCCTATCAACCTTGATTATCCCAACCACCTTCTCTGATTCCCTGTCAATAATAGAGACACTATTTGAGTCGGTATTGGTCACATAGGATAAGAGCCCTTTAATCTTTGTCATCTCTGTCCTGACCTTGATAGCAGGTCTGAACATATAGCCATCTTTAATAGAATTACTGGCATCCCACTCCATGAAGAGAGGAACAACATCATCCCTCTTTATCTCAAATTCAGTATGGAATATCACCTCCCCATTAGGCTGGGGGATGGCCAGATTCAAACTCTCTTTATCCCTCTTTAAAAAGGCCTTAGATAATCTTAAC
>JACRGM010000093.1 GCA_016212345.1 Nitrospinota bacterium | reverse complement strand
CCCAAAAATTCTAGTTCATCAACAGGATCACTAGTGGGGATGGCAACACCACCAAATAGCCCAATGCCGAATCTTCCGGTTATGTCTCCGGCATAGACAAGGGTTGATACCATAACAACAGATATCACAAATACTAGTAATACAATCATATTCCTCTTCATCTTGTCACCTCCTTTCTTTATTTGCCTCTTATTTGCCTTTTATTTCATTATTCAATTGCATAGCAAAGCTACGTTAAATTATTAACCCTATCCTCTATATGGGAATCTTATGCTATGGACATTCGCTATTAGCCAACATTAATTTTACCTTGTCACCCGTCCAATCGTACCCATTATATCTGTCTTTAGCGTTTGAAGGAGTGCTGTGTCACTACCAATTATCCAATTATTGCCTATCCTATAATATGCTTCAGACTTTACCTCGACCTTAGATTTGTCTTGTGAAAACTTGACAGTTACCCTTACACGATAATCCTCCCTCATTTAACCTGTCCAACTGTATAGCCAATTCGTACGTAAATAGCCGTTTTCCTTTGAGAGAGCCTCGAGGTCAAATTGCTTTACCAGTAAGTCTACAATAGATGCCCATGCATTCCCATACTCTATACCTTCGCGGATTTCAATGCTCGCCCAGCTTGGCGCCATTGTCTCCACAAAGCTGGCTGGAGGCTTAGATTCTAGTGAAAAGTAAAGATCGAACTTTATTCCAGTCTGTAATTCTTGTTGGACTTCCTTGTAGCCTTCTTTCTTCACGACCATCGTACTATGTACTGGATTGGGCAAACTGAATTTTTTAGGAGTCTTACCGTAAAACTTCCCATCAACATAAATTTCTGCCCCTGATGGTTCAGACTTAATCTCGTACATTGAAACACACCCCATTGCAATAAGAGGAATAAGACACAGACCAATCCACACTACCCAATGCCTTGATCCATTCATCGCAAATACACCTCCTTTCTACCAACCAATATCGACTAACGAACTGGCAGATAAGCAAAATATCTTCTAAACTTCGCTCCAACCAGTGGTTAGTCCTTTTTCATAATTTGCCAATTTCAAACCTAAACCCATCTTTTCTTAAAATTGGGTATTTCGCAACTCCCTCACTACTGCATGCTATTAAAAATACTCCACATTCATTTCCGAATTTTTCTCTGACTTTGATAGCAATTACCCTCTTGTCTAACGTTAAGGATGAGCGGGGAAAAACAAAACACAGTTAACCCTTCGACAAAGGAAAACAATGATAGCAGGTAAAATCTTCAATAAAAAATGCGCTGTTTTTCATCCGCTCGATCCTATTGTTAGGTAAAGAATTGCTAATCCCTTTGTTTGTATATACTTTTTTTATTTAGTCTATTTTATTTGTACGTCCATTTCTCGCTATCGTCATTAAAATCATCTAATTTCCGAAATGCATCTTTTATATCTTTTTCTTCTGAAATTACATTCCCATCATCATCACAGACAAACCAATTTCTGGTTACATTCTCATCACCTGGATTTGCTAACCATACAAATTTTCCTTTGTTGTCTACTATATATTCTGTTACATTTCCTTCTCCATTTTTTACAGATATTATTGGCTTAATCTTCAGATTGTCCTCATGTATTTCTATTATTTCACCATCATGAGGGCCTCCCCATAACTCCATCTTTTTGATTTTGTGATCTTCATTCATGTTTTATCTCCTTATCCTATTTACCTAACATTTAATATACGAAGTTCGCTATTTCCGATATTTCAACATCAGTTTAAAAATCTAAATAACTGCAACTGCCTGAAATATAAAGAAACTTGTCTGCTTTACATTCGTAATTGCTCTTTATTATTATGATATGCGAAGTTCGCTATTTCTGGTCTTTTTGTCATTTTGGTCAATGACTCGTAGAGAGACACTATCATGAAAACTAACACCTTACCTGAATTTCAGGGGTTTCTACGCCCTCAAAATCTTGTTCAATAAAATTATATACCATTCTATGCATACTGGGCAAGTAAATTCTTAATTTTTTACAACAATAAGGCAAGTCAGAGCTGATTTCTCCCCCTTCCTCTTGACAAGAGAGGACTAAATCTATATTATAGATTTCCATATAACAAATTACACGGCGTTATCAGTCGAAATCCTCGACGGCGTACCGCTCAGTACGCCTTACTCGGATTTCTCCCTCTAGCCTTGTGTAATTTATTATCTGAAAATCTATATCATAAAGATGGTTTTATGAGAGGTAATGTCCATGTATCTTAAGAGCTTGGAGATAATCGGTTTTAAGTCCTTTGCGGATATGACCCGACTAGAATTTAACTCCAACATCACAGCAGTGGTTGGCCCTAATGGTTGTGGTAAGAGCAATATAGCTGATGCTATAAGGTGGGTTCTAGGGGAACAGAGTTCAAAGCTCCTTCGTGGCAGTAAGATGGAGGATCTTATTTTTAATGGCAGTAAAGGGAGGAAACCATTAGGAAGGGCAGAGGTATCCCTTACAATAACTGATATCACATGTGGGGTAACAATTTCAGGTATATCCTCTCCTACAGATGAGGTGCTGATTACTAGGACCCTCTTCAGATCGGGTGAGAGTGAATATTCTATAAATAGAACCCCATGCAGGTTAAAGGATATTGTTGACCTCTTTCTTGATACAGGGATCAGTACAAGGTCATTCTCTATTATTGAACAGGGACAGGTGAGCAATATCCTAAATTCAAAACCCGAGGATAGAAGGGTCTTGATTGAAGAGGCTGCTGGGATAATGAAGTATAAACATCGAAAGAACGAGGCTATAAGAAAATTGGAGTCATCTCAGCAGAATCTCCTCCGTTTAGGTGATATATTGAATGAGCTTGAACGACAAATGGCTACCCTTAAACGTCAGGCAAAAAAGGCAGAGATATATAAGAAACATAGGGACGAAATAAGGGAGTTAAGCCTTTCCCTCATTGCATCAGAATATCGTAGATTGGCAGGGGATCTAGGTTCAACTGAGAGTGATCTGAATCTGTTAAGGGAACAGAATAGTGAGAGATTGGCTAATGGGTCATCATTAGAGAATAGGATAGAGGTCCTGAGATCAGAGGTAATAGGGCTTGAGAAGAGGCTATCTCAGCTTAAGCAAGAGGTCTTCGAGGAAGAGAGGAGAATAGAGAGAGAAGAGGATCGTATTGGTCTGTTACAGACTCAGATCAGGGAGGGAGAGGATGAAGATACTAGATCTGCTGATGAGATGAAGTCCCTTGAAAATGAATTTTTACATATAGGTTCTTATATAAAAGATAGACAAGAGGAGGAAGAGAGAGGTAATAATGATATCTCCTCTCAAGAAAAGGTATATAACGAAAGATATAAGGATATTGCTGGGTTTAAAGAGGATCTATCCAAAAGGGAGTCACAGCTTAAGGAGATGGAATCTGGGTTGATTAATCTTATCAGCCGTATGTCACAGATGAAAAATATTATGACCTCTTTGGAGACACGACTCGATATCCTCTCTAAGAGGGAGGAGAAGGTAGGGGGTGAGGAGTATGAGTTAAGAGAGAGGCTGAATGGATTAAAAGAGAAATTGAATAGATCCCGTGAAGGCCTAATAGATATAAAGGAAGCTATGGAAAAGACTAAGCAAGAGAGGATATCTATTACAGGATTATTGAATGATTGTAGAAATAGGTTGAAGAGGGAGAACGAAGATATCCGTGCCTTAAAGGAGAAATTGGCTGTTCAATCTGCCCTTCAGAAGTCCCTTGAGGAGTTTCAGAATAATCTAGAGGGATTTCAAGAAGGGGTTAGATCCCTAATGAAGATCAGGGAGCAAGGGGAACTTCCAGGTATTCATGGTATTCTTGTAGACTATATAAAGACCTCACCAGAATATGAGGTAGCTATAGAGGCCGTACTTGGGGATAAATTACAGGGGATCATTGTTGAAAGCCATGCAGATAGTATTATGGCTATAGGATATCTGAGAAATAAATCAGGAGGCAGAAGTACCTTTCTACCAATCACTCCTCGAGATATAAAGGGTAATGCCCATTCTATGAATGGCAAGGATGGGGTGATTGGTAATGCCTTAGTGTTGGTCAGTTGTGATGGAAGATATGAGAAGGTGTTTGAATATCTGTTAGGGGATGTGGTAGTAGTAAGGGATTTTGATACAGCATTATCTTTATGGAATAGCAATGGGATACATAGTACAATAGTTACATTAGATGGAGATATCATAGATCCCTACGGTATTGTAGTGGGAGGAGGCACGGTTAATGGCGGTTCAAGTTTACTGAAGAAGAAACGCGAGATAAAGGAGTTAAATCGAGAGATTGAGGATTTAAAGGGTAGACTCTATGAGCTTGAGAAGACCCGAAGCATGACCCATGATAATCTATTATCATTTGAAAAAGAGGAGGAAGAACTAAAGAAGAGGGTATATGATGAGGATCTGAGATGTATAGGTGAAGAGAAGGATATTCAACAAGTGGAAAAGGAATGTAGGAGGGCTGAAGAGAGATTGGAGATATTTAATTATGAGAAGAGTGAATTCGATGCCGAAAGGGGAGGGATAGACTCAGATTTAGAGAGGGTCAGAAAGGAATTGGGAGATATTACTATAACCAAAGAAGAGAAGAATTCAGATGTAGAAAAACTTAGAGAGACTATTAGGATATTACGGATAGATATAGGTACAAGGGGTGAAGAGGTCAATAAGATGGAAGTACTTTTGACATCCTTAAGGGGGAAGAGAGAGAATATATTATTAGATATAGAGAGGTTGAATAAAGAGAGGGGTAATATAGAGTCGAGGATAAAGAGGATAGAGAAGGGTAGATCAGAGTTAAAGGAAAAGAGAGAGAGGTTTAAATACTCTATAAAGGAGGCCGAGGATGCTATAAGTAATATATCAAGGAAAAGAGATGAGAGAAAAAGAGAGATAATAAGGATAGAGGAGGACCTAAGGGAAAGATTAGAGGTGTTAAAGGGGTTAGAAGATGAATTTAGGGTACTTAAGAAGGAGATAGAGGGTCTAAATGAAAGGACAAAAGAGGTTGAATTAAGAAAGGCAGAATTAGGTGTTCGGATAGATCATCTGGTCAAACGAACCAGTGTGGATTATGGGATAGAGATAGAGGAGCTGTTGAGAATTGAGACTAATGAGATCGATGAGGAGGAGGTAAATAAGAGATTACAGGGCATTAAGGAGGCTGTCGCTAATATAGGGGAGGTAAACCTTTCAGCGATTGGAGAGTATCAAAACATTAGTGAACGCTACACCTTTCTAAAGGAACAGCAGGATGATCTGATCAGTTCTATAAAATCACTCCATAGGGCGATAGAGAAGATAAATAGTACTACAAAGACGAGGTTTATGGATACATTTAATCTGGTAAACGAGAAGTTCAAGGCAATCTTTAGACGACTCTTTAATGGGGGAAGGGGGGAGTTGGTCCTTTGTGATGAAGGTAACCCCTTAGAAACAGGTGTGGATATCATTGTCCAACCACCTGGTAAGAAGACCCAGAATATAACCCTCCTCTCAGCAGGGGAGAAGGCAATGAGTACAATAGGACTCCTCTTTTCTATATTTGCTATCAAACCAACCCCATTTTGTCTATTAGATGAGGTAGATGCCCCCCTTGATGAGGCAAACATACTGAGATTCAGAAATATCCTTATGGAGATGACTGATAAGACCAAATTTATTATTATAACCCACAATCAGAAGAGTATGTCTTTTGCTGATACACTTTATGGTATAACCATGGAAGAGGATGGGGTCTCCAAGATAGTATCAGTTAAACTAAATTGATTTTGTTTTGGAACATGAAAATATTGACAAAAAGAGGAGAAACAAATATCATTATAAAGTTGGTGGTCTCGGTTACATGAGAATGAGGTGATGTCGGTTATCTGGGATGTGACACCAACTCTAATGAAATGAAAGGAGGTGAAAGGAATGAAAAAGATATTGACCTTATTGTCTATATCAGCCCTTGTGTTGATTGTTCTGTTTGCTGGATCAATATATTTATCAGGCACAAAATCAGGGGCAAAAGAAGGGGCGGTCACAAAAGAAGAGGCGGTTCAGGAAAAGATAACACCACAAGAAAATGAGGAATATGATTTGGAAGTGATACCCGAAGGTAAAGAAGGGGAGTCAGCTCAGGGAGAAGAGCTTTCTCAGAAAAGAGAGCATAATCCTAAGAATCTTCAGAATACTGTGGAAGAGTCTGAGCAGGAGGAATATGAATTACCTGAAGAAGAAGAGGAGGTGTTTGGCCCTGAATAGTACCATCAATTAACTGCAGAAAGGATCTAAAAAGATCAGAAATGTGAGGAGGGAAAAGAAGATTAAAGATCAATAGAGGATAACAAGAGGGAGCAGTCCTTTATGCGAGAAGATAGGGCTGCTCCT
>JACRGM010000100.1 GCA_016212345.1 Nitrospinota bacterium | reverse complement strand
TGGCCTAAATCTGAGCGCAGAATGTAAAAGTTATTATTTTACAGTCCCTAAATCTGAGCGCGAAAAATGTGAAGTTATTTTTGTGCGACCCCTTATTTTTGACGCTGTATATATATTAACCCCTTTCAACAGTCCTCTGCCTAAGAATTTCGTAAAAGATAATTGCACTAGCTACTGCGACATTTAGAGAATTAATCCTACCAATCATCGGTATCGATATCAGAAAATCACATCTCCTCTCTACCAATCTCCTTATACCTCTTGATTCTCCTCCAATAACAAGAGCGATCGGTCCTTCAAATCTAAAAGAATAGCTCTTAGTTTCTCCTTTCATGTCAATCCCAACTACCCAAAAGCCTCTCCTCTTTAGGACTTCAATTACCTGTGCAATATTGGTTACCTTTGTAATAGGTATATATTCCAGTGCACCTGCTGAGGCCTTAGCAACAGTAGCTGTCAATCCTACAGACCTATCCTTTGGGATTATTACCCCTCGCATGCCAAAAACCTCGGCTGATCGGATTATAGAACCTAAATTTCTAGGGTCTTCTACACCATCTAAGATTACTATGGTGGGCTCTCTCTCCTCCTTGAATGATAAATCTATCAGTTCATCAAGACTCACGACCTCTTTTTCTGAGACAATCCCTACCACTCCTTGATGAGGAAGACTACCACATATCTTATCAATATCTCCTACCACTTTTTCATCTATCCTGATCCCTCTCTCTTGTGCCAAATGGATTATCTCTTTTATACCTTTTCGATCCCTTCCACCAGAAAGGATTATCCTTACAAACCTCCTCTCCCCTGCCCTCAATGCCTCTATAATCGGATTTATACCATATATGATCATTACCCAAAATCAAAAATTGTAAGCGTTCAGCCGTCAGCTATAGATTTTCAGATAATAAATCACACAAGGCTAGAGGGAGAAATCCGAGTAAGGCGTACTGAGCGGTACGCCGTCGAGGATTTCGACTGATAACGCCGTGTAATTTGTTATATGGAAATCTAAGAGAAAGGAGGAAAAGGTGATGGTGGTGTCTAAGGAGTTATTGGATATCCTTGCATGTCCTAAGTGTAAAGGGGATGTCTATTTGAACAAGGAAGGTAATGGGATTATTTGTGATGCATGCAAACTTATGTACGAGATCAAGGATGATATACCTATAATGCTAATCGATGAGGCAAAAAAGGTAGAATAAGTATGAATTTTAGAACCATGAAGAGAGGGATCAAGAATCTGGTATGGGAGGCAGTCCTCTTAATACATAAGTTAAGAAAAGGTATTTTCCCCAAAAGGGATCTTCTACATGGAATAAAAATTCTTGACATAAGAAAGACAAAAAAGATCCTTATCATCAGACACGATAGGATAGGGGATACTATCTTAGCCACCCCGGTTATAAAGAGCCTAAAGAAATCCCTTCCTGATGTAGAGATTTTTATGGTAATAGGTTCGGGTGGATATGAGGTAGTCAAGGAAAACCCATATATAAAAAAGGCGTTTATATATGATAAGAAAGGATTTGTCACTTCTCCTATAAAACTCCTCAGATTTATCATAGGATTAAGGCAAGAGGAGATCGATCTATCTCTCACCCTGTCTCATTCCTTCACAGTCACAGGTTCTCTGATCTCCTTTTTAAGCAAGGCAAGATATCGCGTTGGATATAGGGATAGATACAGCTCCATCTTTTACAATATAGATATCCCTAAGGACGGCATGTTGCGACATGAGATAGAGAATAACCTATTACTCATAGAGTCTTTAGGTATCAAGGATGTTATAAAGAGACCCGATATCTTTGTATCCACCTCTGAAGAATCTATAATTCAAGGATTTCTCATTAAAAACAGGAGGTATCCTGATATCCCTCTGATATCTATTAAGCCTGGGTCAAGGTTAAAGGGGCTAGGATGGGATATCTCTAATTATGTGGAGATATGTAAGAGATTAACTGAGAATAGGGTAGGGGAGGTTATATTGATATTTGGCCCTGGGGAGGATGATCTACATAATCATATGATGAGGCTGGTGAAAGAGAGACCTATTATAGTATTACGATCTCCCAATATTAGGGAATTGACAGTAGTAATAGATCGCTCTGATCTCCTTATATGCAATCATACTGGAATAATGCATATTACCTCCGCGGTTAAGACACCAGTTATAGCTATATTCAAACATGGAGAGCCTGGGAGGTGGGGACCTTTTGAGGTACCGAGCAGAATACTAGAGGATAGAGACGATAGGCCGTTGAGTAGTGATACGGTTTATAATGAAGTAGTGTCATTTTTAAAGTATTCCATCACCGAGGAAAATTCCTATAGATTTTCAGATAATAAATTACACAATGACCAAGCTATCTGTAACGATTATTACCTACAATGAGGAGAAGAATATAAGGGAGTGCCTTGATAGTGTAAAATGGGCAGATGAGATAGTTGTATTAGATTCCCACAGCACAGATAGGACAGAGGAGATATGTAAGGAGTATACAGATAAGATATTTCAGAATGAGTGGTTAGGCTATGGAAGGCAAAAGAATCTGTGTGCGGAGAGGGCAGAGAATGATTGGATATTTAATGTAGATGCGGATGAGGTTGTTACCCCTGAGCTTAAAGCTGAGCTTATGGAGTTTTTATCATCCTCCCCCCCTTTTAGTGCCTATCTTATGCCGAGGAGGAATTATTTTGGAGATAGGTGGATCAGATATGGTGGATGGTATCCTGATTATATTGTAAGGGTTTATAACAAGAAGAGGGCAAGATTCAATCACTCAGATGTACACGAATCTGTACAAGTGTCTGATAGGCCTGGGATACTTAGAGGTACTATAAAGCACTATACTTATAATAACCTAAGGGACTATATCTCACGACAGAACAGATACTCTTCATTGTCAGCAGAGGATATGGCGAGGGAGGGAAGAGGGGTTTATTGGTATGATTTATCTCTGAGGCCGATCTTTGCATTTATTAAGATATATGTTTTAAGGATGGGGTTTCGTGAAGGAGGCCTTGGTTTTATATTATCTATCGGTCATTCATTTTATACATTTTTAAAATATGCAAAGTTATGGGAGATAAAGAGGGTTAAAAGATGAATCTCTATTTCAGGCTCTTGAGATATATCAGGCCATACAGAGGAAGACTTATCCTCACATTTATATCTTCTGTAATAGTTGGCTCCATTGCTACCTCTCCTGTCCCGTTAATACAGAAGACCTTTGATAATATTTTCATAAAAAAGGATATAACCATGCTCACATTTATCCCTCTGGTTATCATTTTACTTTATGTTGTAAAAGGGATTCTAAGCTATATCCAGAATCTATTAATACAGAATATACTATGGAGTCTGATTATATCGATCAGAAAGGAGCTCTATTCCCATATGCATTACCTCCCTGTGACATTTATTGAGGATGATTCTAGTACAGGGGAATTGATGTCGAGGATCACTTATGATATTGCAATCATGCAGAGCTCAATCTCGACTATAGCCAGGGAGTTTCTTCAAAATTTCGTCATGCTATTAGGGCTACTTATATGGGTCTTTTATTACAAGTGGGATTGGGCCATCATATCATTGATTGCCTTTCCTATATCAGCCTTTCCTATATCCAATATCTCAAGGAAACTCAGAAGACTTGCTCACCATGCTCAGGAGAAGATGGGAGAGATCAGTAACATTATCCAGGAATCCTTTTCTGGAATAAAGATTGTTAGGGCATTTGGAATGGAGGAGAATGAGATCAAAAGGTTTTCTCATAAGAATGACGACTTCTTCGAGGTGGTGATGAAGAGTGTAAAGTATAATGAGATAACATCCCCACTTATGGAGTTTCTTGCGGTTATAGGAATATCACTTATACTTTGGTATGGAGGGTATCAGGTCTTAAATGGTGTAATATCTTCTGGGACATTCTTCGCATTTATTACTGGTCTCCTCTTGATGTATAATCCTGCAAGGCTATTAGGGAAGACCTACACAAAGATCCAGTCCTCCATTGCTGGAGCAGAGAGGGTCTTTTCCATCCTTGATATAGAGACTGAGATCAGAAAGGAGAGGACATCAAAGATCCTTCCTCCCTTCTTTGATAGGATCGAATATAAAGATGTCTCTTTTAGATACCCTTCAAGGGATGAGATGGTCTTGAAGGGGATTAATCTTACTGTTAGAAAGGGAGAGGTACTGGCTATTATTGGACCGAGTGGTGAAGGGAAGACAACAATGGTGGATCTCCTTTTAAGATTTTATGACCCTTCTGAAGGGAAGATACTTATAGATAGTGTAGACATCTGTGAGTTCTCCCTAAAATCAGTGAGGAGGCAGATAGCATTGGTCTCTCAAGATATATTTCTATTCAATGATACAATAAGGAATAATATTAGATATGGAGATCCTGCTGCATCAGATGAGGATGTTATGAGGGCGGCTGAATCAGCCTATGTGAGTAATTTTGCAATTGAGATGGAGGATGGTTTTGATACTATTATAGGTGAAAGGGGGGTAAAACTCTCTGGGGGGCAGAGACAGAGGATAGCTATTGCCAGGGCCATACTGAAAGATACACCTATCCTGATCCTAGATGAGGCCACATCTGCCCTTGATTCAGAGTCTGAGAAGGTGGTTCAGGATGCACTATTCAATCTAATGGCAAATCGCACTACCTTTATTATTGCCCACCG
>JACRGM010000090.1 GCA_016212345.1 Nitrospinota bacterium | reverse complement strand
TGTAGTGGAGTTACCTGAGGGTGTGGAGATGGTGATGCCAGGGGACAATGTAAGGATAAAGGTGAAGTTAATTACCTCAATAGCGATGGAGAAGGAGCTTAGGTTTGCTATCAGGGAAGGTGGTAGGACTGTTGGCGCAGGTGTTATAAGTGAGATTGGGGACCAAAGAGAGAAGGGATAATATTTTAGATGCGAGAGATTGTTACATTAGCATGTATAGACTGTAAACAGAGAAATTATACAACTACTAAGAACAAGAAGACGACATTGGATCGTCTGGAGTTTAGCAAGTACTGTAGATTTTGTAGGAAACATACTATACATAAAGAGATAAAATAGGCCAGTAGCTCTAACGGTAGAGCACCGGACTCCAAATCCGGGGGGTGGGGGTTCAAATCCCTCCTGGCCTGTGATATAGATTTTCAGATAATAAATTACACAAGGCTAGAGGGAGAAATCCGAGTAAGGCGTACTGAGCGGTACGCCGTCGAGGATTTCGACTGATAACGCCGTGTAATTTGTTAGATGGAAATCTATAAGCTGACGGTGTGATAATATTGATCAACCGTGTATTATATAATAAATATGTTTCAGAAGGTAAAGCAATTCTTAAAGGAGAAGGTTGCCACCACCTCTAGCATTGCCTTCTTTCAGAAGGTAAAGCAATTCTTAAGAGAAGTAAAGATAGAGATGAAAAAGGTGACATGGCCTACCAAAAAGGAGACGGTTGCCACCACCTCTGTTGTCCTCTTGACAGTTTTTATCATTGCCTTCTTTCTTGGGGTAGTTGATTTCGTACTTTCGAAGGGTATAGAGAATTTGATTAAATTTTAAAGAGAATTAGGGTTCACTTCCATAATAATTTGAGATCCTAAATCCAAAATGATATATTTTAGAGGACATTTTGAACATTTGGATTTTAAGATTGTTTAGGTTTAGATATTAGAATTTAAGAATTTAGAATTTGTATTTGTAAACTTATTATGTTTTTCACTATAGTGAAGGAAGATAGATAATGCCAAAGAGGTGGTATGTAATTCATACATATTCTGGATGTGAAAGTAAGGTAAAGGATCGTCTGAAAGAGCGTCTTGAGAGATCTGGAATGAATGATAAGATAGGTCAGATATTGGTTCCAACTGAGGATGTTATAGATATACGGAAGGGGAAAAAAAGGGTATCAACACGCAAGTTCTTCCCCGGTTATATCATTGTTGAGATGGATATGACAGATGAGATATGGTATTTGGTTAAGAATACACCAAAGGTTACAGGTTTCCTTGGAGGAGCCAATAATCCAACCCCTCTGGCAGATGAGGAAGTTGAACGGTTACTGGGACAACTAAAGGATGGGACAGCAAAACCTAAACCAAAGGTCCTCTTTGAGATTGGTGAAAATGTACGGGTGATTGATGGCCCTTTTACAAATTTTGTTGGTATTATAGATGAGGTCAATTCAGATCGAGGTAAGGTGAAGATTATGGTCAGTATCTTTGGAAGAGCTACTCCTGTAGAGTTAGAATTTCCACAAATAGAAAAGGTGTGATTTTTATGGCTAAAAAAGAGGTTATAGCACAGATTAAGTTGCAGGTTCCGGCTGGACAGGCAAATCCCTCACCACCTGTTGGTCCTGCTTTGGGACAACATGGGGTGAATATAATGGAGTTCTGTAAGTCCTTTAATGAGAAGACAAAAGGTAGAGAGGGTACAATAATACCTGTAGTGTTAACTGTATATTCTGATCGTTCTTTTTCTTTTATAATGAAGTCTCCGCCAGCATCAATATTATTAAAACAGGCAGCAGGAATAGCAAAAGGCTCTGGCTCACCTAAGAAAGAGGAGGTTGGGCAGGTGACTATAGAACAGATCAAAGAGATAGCTAGGATAAAACAAAACGATCTGAATGCAATTGATATTGATGGGGCGATAAAGATTATAGAGGGTACAGCTAGGAGTATGGGAATTAAGGTAGTGAGGAACCCCGCATAGATATGGTGGGGTTACTGATGATGGAATGGAAATCTATAATATAGGGTAAAGAAATGCCGAGACATAGTAAAAGATATAAGGAGTCAGCATCAAAGATAGAGAAGGATAAAAGATATCCTATAGAAAAGGCAGTTGAACTGATTAAGGATTTAGCCTTTGCCAAATTTGATGAGACGGTAGAGATAGCTGTTAAGTTAGGGGTAGATCCACGTAAGGCTGATCAAAATGTGAGGGGGAGTGTTATATTACCTAATGGATGTGGGAAGAGACAAAGGATTTTAGTATTTGCAAAGGGTGAGAAGGAGAAAGAGGCCATGGATGCAGGTGCAGATATAGTAGGTTCCGATGATTTGATTGCTAAGATAAATGACGGTTGGCTAGAATTTGATCGGGTAATGGCAACTCCTGATATGATGGGAGCAGTTGGGAAATTGGGAAAGATTCTTGGCCCCCGTGGGCTTATGCCAAACCCCAAGTCAGGGACAGTAACATTTGATATAGCCCGTGTTGTAAAGGAGATACAGGCGGGTAAGGTAGAATTTAAAGTAGATAAGGGTGGGATTATACATGCCCCATTGGGAAAGGTAGGTTTTTCCAAGGATAAATTACTCGAAAATGCAAAATCATTTCTTGAGACATTAATCAAGTTAAAACCGGCTTCTAGTAAAGGACAGTATCTTCGGAGTATCTCTATCTCCTCCACTATGTCTCCAGGGATAAAGGTAGACACCATACAAGCGGTAAAGATGGTAGGATAGAGAGGCTTCGCCTCAATCCCGTTTCTGAGAAGATTAAGAATCGTTAAGAATCAGGGCAATTTGTAATAATTTATTTTTTTTAATTTTTTTACTTGACATCTTTTTTAAAATTGGCTAATATTAATATTTTGTATTTATATAGATTTCCATATAACAAATTCCACGGCGTTATCAGTCGAAATCCTCGACGGCGTACCGCTCAGTACGCCTTACTCGGATTTCTCCCTCTATCCTTGTGTAATTTATTATCTGAAAATCTATATCAAAAATAATTTTAAAAGAGGGTGACTTTTTGTGAATGAGATAAAGGTTACATTGATAAATGAGTTACACGATAAATTTCTAAGAGCAAAGGGAGGGATTCTGTCAGATTATAGGGGTCTAAATGTTCAGCAGATTACAGAACTAAGGAACAACCTTAGAGAGGTATCGGTAGAATTTAAAGTTATTAAAAATACACTGGCCAGGAGGGCCTCAAAGGATACGCAATTTGAATCCATAATAGATTCTTTTATTGGTCCAACTTCAATTGCAATTAGTTATGATGATGTAATTGCTCCAGCAAAGGTTCTTATTCCCTTTGCAAAGAGAGAGCCAAAATTAAAGATAACCGCAGGGATTATTCAAGGAAGGGCTGTTACTCCAGAAGAGATTGTAACCTTATCTGAACTTCCGTCGAGAGAGGAATTGTTGAGTAGGGTATTATGTGGATTGCAGTCACCCCTCACAAATCTGGTAGGGGGGCTACAAGGGATATTGAGAAGGTTTTTATATACATTAAAGGCTATAGAGGAAAAAAGGAGTTAGGAGTAAAGATTGTTTACTGCTATAGATTTTCAGATAATAAATTACACAAGGCTAGAGGGAGAAATCCGAGTAAGGCGTACTGAGCGGTACGCCGTCGAGGATTTCGACTGATAACGCCGTGGAATTTGTTATATGGAAATCTATAAAGAAAGGAGGAAGAGA
>JACRGM010000092.1 GCA_016212345.1 Nitrospinota bacterium | reverse complement strand
ATACTGGGAAGGAATGAAGACCCCTATAAAAGAGATAGGGGAGATAATTGAAGAGGATGAAGGGATAGTTCTTATTGATGAGGCATATAATATAATACCCCTTATAAGAGATGGTTATGATCATTTTTTAAAGTGAGCTATAGATTTCCATATAACAAATTACACTGCGTTATCAGTCGAAATCCTCGACAACGTACTACTCAGTACGCCTTACTCGGATTTCTCCCTCTAGCCTTGTGTAATTTATTATCTGAAAATCTATAAAGTGCCTAAAGTGAGCCAAAGTTATTGATAAACGGATTATTCTCACATCATATTTAGAATCTATATAAAGCTGGGTGGCATGGACAAACTTGTTTGTCCGTGCCTTTGTTGGAAGCTGAAAGGCTATTTTCAGAGGAAGTGATGATAGGTCTTGGATGAATATATAATAATACGTCTTATCCTTTTAACGATCCTATTGATTCTCTCTGCCATTTTCTCAGGGAGTGAGGCAGCATTGTTTTCGCTCGGTAATATGAGGATTAATAAGCTAAAGGAGGATGGTGGACGGCGTGGGAAGATTATAGGATCACTTATGGAGAACCCAAGAAGACTCCTTGTAATAATCTACATCGGTAATGAGTTGGTTAATGTCTCCTTTGCTGCCATTGTAACCTCCTTGGCTATTTATATCTTTGGGGATAAGGGATTGGGTATCTCTATTGGTGTAGGGACATTCCTCATCTTGCTATTTGGAGAGATAATCCCTAAGACCTTTTCAATAAGCCATGCAGAGGGATTTTCCCTCTTTATTTCCTTCCCTTTGAAGGTCTTCTCCATTGTGATATTACCTCTTCAATGGTTCATGACATCAATAGCCGATATGGTGGTCTTTCTATCAGGTGGGAAAAAGATTATAAATGAACCTCCTATTACAGAGGAGGAGCTTAGGATAATGGTAGATGTAGGAGAGAACCAAGGAATAATCGATTCAGAGGAGAGGGATATGATACACAGTGTATTCGAATTGAGTGAGACAGAGGTATCAGGGGTGATGACTCCCCGGGAAGATATATTCTCAATCGATATTAAGGAGAATCTAAATGATATAGTTCCCAAGATATTGAAGACCTCTTTCTCTAGAATACCTATCTTCGATGGTACCATAGATAATATAGTTGGCGTACTTTATACCAAGGACCTTCATCAATTCAGTAGGCGTCCTAATAAGGAGATTGAATTAAAAAAAATCCTCCATCTTCCCTTCTTTGTTCAGGGTACAAAGAGGATCAATGAACTATTAAGGGAGTTTAAGAAGAGAAAGATTCATCTTGCTATAGTCCTGAATGAGGATGAAAAGGTTATAGGATTGGTTACCCTCGAGGATGTCCTGGAGGAGTTGGTCGGAGAGATAAAATGATATGGATATTATAACCACCATTATCATAGTCCTTATCTGCCTCATAATAGAAGGATTCTTTTCAGGATCTGAGATCGCTTTAATATCGGTTAACAGGATCCGCATAAAACACAAGGCAGAGGAGGGGTCTAATCCTGCTCAATTGATAGAGGATCTCCTTAATACCCCTGAGAGGATATTTGGGACTACCTCAGTAGGAACAAACCTCGCAGTGGTAACAGGTACTGCTGTTGTTACCGCCTTTCTGATGGTACCATTTGGAGGAAAAGAGGATCTCTATGCTCTCCTTATCATGGCACCCCTTACACTCCTTTTAGGTGAGATCATACCCAAGGCACTATTTCAACTAAAGGCAGACCAAATCTCTATGAAGATTATTTACCCTTTAAGATTTGCCCTGACCCTCTTTTATCCTATAATTGTCCTCGTCGCCTATCTGACAAATCTCATCCTCAAGACCATCATGGGAGAGAATGATATAAAAGAACACTTTATCACCAGGGAAGGTATAAAAGGGTTAGTAAGGATAGGGATAGGAGGGGGAAAGATTGATCTGGATGTCGATAAGAAGAGAATGATACATAAGATATTTGGTATCGGGAGTACAACTATTGATAAGTGCATGGTCCCTTTGATAAATGTGGTTGCAATAGATGAAGGGGCTACTGTGGATCATGCCATAAAAAAGGTAGAAGAGACTGGTTTCTCCAGAATCCCTGTCTTTCGAAATAATATATATAATATAGTCGGCATCTTGAATACCTTTGACCTCCTAGGGGTTCCAGATGATATGGTATATATAAGTGATTTGATCAAACCACCCTATTATATCCCGACATCTAAAAAAGTGGACGCCCTCCTGAGAGACCTACAGGATAAGGATATGCATATCGCTGTAATAGTAGATGAATATGGTAGTAGCATAGGTATTGTAACTATAGAGGACCTATTAGAAGAGATAGTAGGTGAGATAGAGGATGAATATGATTCAGAGGTAAAGTTATATGAGACTATTCCCCATGGGGGATACCTCATCGATGCAAAGATGGAGATAGAGGCGATAAACGAGAAACTAAGACTCGGATTGCCTGAAGGAGACTATGAGACCCTTGGGGGATTTATCATTAACCTATTAGAGAGTATACCTAAACCAGGTGAGATTATAAATTATAAGAACCTTTATATGAGGATAAAGGATGCCAATGAAAGGTGTGTAAGATCTATATATGTCATGCATAGAAGTCATTCCGATAAAAAAGGATAAGGGTAAAAACTCTATTTACAAACCCCCATCTCAAGAATCATTTTTTATAGTATATATCACGCAATTTCTTTGAGCCAAAACCCTTATAATATAGATATGACAGGTAAAGATTGACATAGACACATTTTAATATGCCATACTTTTCAAAGTGTCTTGAAGATGTAAGAACCGGGCTTTTGATTATCTT
>JACRGM010000091.1 GCA_016212345.1 Nitrospinota bacterium | reverse complement strand
ATTAGAATATGCCTCTAACAGTTTACTCAGTTCCTCTAATTGTTTAGCTTTTTCTCTCTTCATTCTGACTCCTGACTCCTGGCTTCTGACTCCTGGCTTCTCTTAGTATTTTTGATAATCTTGATTTCCAAACCAAAGAATGCACAATGAAAGATTATAATGAAACTCTACAATACCTTTTCAATCTTCAACGACTTGGGATCAACCTTAATCTCGCCAGAATCTCTAGAGTACTTCATCTCTTAGATAATCCACATAATTCCCTAATGGCTGTTCATATTGCTGGGACAAATGGGAAGGGATCTGTGGCCGCTATTATGGACTCTATACTTCGGGTATCTGGATACAAGACCGGATTATATACATCCCCACACCTATACGACTTAAGGGAGAGGATCAGGATAAATGGTAATATGATATCTGAGGAGATGACCGTTAAGATAACAGAGAGGATCAGGGAGATTGTAGGGGCAGGGCTTGCCCCCGCCCTTTTAAATGAAGAATTGACCTTCTTCGAGTTTATCACTGTTATGGCATTTATATATCTTGCTGAGGAAGGGGTAGATATAGCCATTGTAGAGACAGGTATGGGGGGTAGACTTGATGCAACCAATGTACTAAGTACCCCTCTTATATCAGTGATTACAGATATAGATTATGACCATACAGATTTCCTGGGGAATACCATGAGGGAGATTGCCAGAGAAAAAGGGGGTATTATAAAGGAGAAGGGGGTTGTAGTAACCACACTACAACATCCTGAGGTGATATCAGAGATTGAGTCTATCTGCAAGGAGCGTAATGCAGGGCTTATCATATTAGGAAGGGATTTTTATATAGATATAATAAGGAGTGATGATAAAGGGAATATATTTAATCTGAAGAGCAATAATAATCTCCTTTGTGATCTAAGGATACCTCTTATAGGGGTGCATCAGATCATCAATGCTGGTGTGGCTGTAGAGGTATGTCTCAGGTTGAGGGGTCTAGGATTTGATATTACAGACGAGGGTATCAAAGAAGGGCTTGACAAGGTTGAGTGGAAGGGAAGGATGGAGATCATCTCCGAGTCTCCATACATCCTCTTAGATGGTGCCCATAATCGGGCTGGTACAAAGGCCTTAGTCAAGACACTTCCATATTTCAGGTATAAGAGACTATTCATAGTCATCGGTATCTTAAAAGATAAGGATATTGCTGGTATGATAGAGACACTTGTACCCATAGCTGATCATGTCACACTTGTAAGACCTGATGTCCCAAGGGGTGCTGATCCTAAGATATTAAAGGATATGGCATCTATATTCAGTAAAGAGACTGTGATCATAGAAGATATCCCCTCTGCCCTCCAGAAGGTGAGAGAGAAGATAGATAAGGATGATATGATCTTAATCACAGGCTCACTCTTTACCGTAGCAGAGGCACGGAGAGAGCTTGTTGACTCCACACAAGGTCTCATGCCGTGATCTTTTCCTTTAGAAAGGTAACATCTTCCTCGAGCCTTATTACCCTCCACTCAAGTTTCTCGTGTTCTTCCCTCCTCACTATCACCTCATAAAGTCGGTTAAGTCTGTTATTAGTCTCATCTATTCTGTTATTAGTCTCGTCTATTCTTCTACTTTGATCTACAAGGTGAAGATTGATATCATCAAGTCTCTTGTTAGTCATATCAAGCTTTATGCTTATCTCTCTATTTTCATTTTTTATACTGTCAAGTTCGGGTAAGATAAATTCCTTTAATCCCGATCTTATGGCTTCCTTTATGTCCATGTTACCTCCTGATGAGATGGATAATAGTAAAATTACTTCTCTAACCTAAAAAAGATATTAACACAAGGATTACAAAGATTCAATCCTTTGTTTCAAAATTTTAACCCCCTGCAAAAAAACAGCGGCTGGTCCCAAATTTTGCTGAGGGGCGGGCAACCGCCCCTTTTCTTTTATGCAGCATATACTTCCTCGTGAGCCAGCCTCTTTGCTGCATATAAAACCGCTGCCCTTATATCGTCTTCTTTAAGAAAAGGGTAATCCTTCTTGATCTCTTCCATAGTCTCCCCATAAGCAATCTTCTCCACAATTATTTCTACTGTGAGCCTTGTTCCCTTAATAACAGGCTTTCCAAGCATTATCTTTGGATCAATAACAATCCGCTTAAGAAGTTTTTTTTCTGTCATCTTAAATCCCCCATAGATATAAACCTTATTTTCTTTTTTGTTATTACCGTGAAATGATTTAAAAGCTTATTGCTGTAATTTTTTATAAGCTTTTTAAATAGTTTAACCTTATCCTCTGTTTTCTGCCCCTTGATACGAATGAGGATTATTCCTGTATATAGTTTCTTTTGTAAAAAGGTTATCTCACCAAAATCCTTGTCATTAGTTATCAAAACTCTTCTTTCTGCATTTGCCAGATCTAAAAGATCTTCGTCAGGTATTTCACAATTATAATCCGGGATCCATTTTATATCATAGCCATTTTGGGTTAAATAATCTACTATTGCTTTTTCTACATTTACATCTGCAATGAACTTAATAATTTCCATTTAATGATAAATTATATCAGATTTTTTGCGTATTGAATATGAAAATGATGACATGAAAATGATAAATAATTGGTAATAGGAGCGATAGAGCATATGGGGGTGATAAGCATAATCTTGATGGTATTTGTAATTATAGATTGTGTGTAGATATAATCAGGATATCATCCTGCTGATTTATTATCAGCAGGATGATATGTTCAAATGGTAGGAGATGTTACAAAGGATTAATCAGCTTCTACCAGTAGTAGTGGAGACCGACCTGGGTGGCCAGTGTCTCTTGGATCTGAGATAATAGACCCGTGCCTGTGAAAAGGACATCTGTCTGCAGTAATGCATCTAATGTCAGGTTATCAATAAACTCAAAGGCAAGGCCAACATTTGTCCTCACAGGGGTATTAAGATCAATAAGAGTTTCAGTCTTGCCCGTGCTAGAAAGTTGATAGGTGGTTCCGCTTTCACTGTAATCCCTGTCTATTGTCTCAGTGTCTATCTTTTGCCATATAGGCTTGGATAGACCTAAACGCGATTTCATCCTTTTAAAGGTCTGATGCTCCAATGCAAGATTTAAGAGGGCACCATAGTTTGTTGTCTCCACCTCATCATTTTGATATTGCCCTGTTACTACTCCTGGCACATCTACTTTTTCTACAGCATCACGGGTATTCTCAGAGTAGACAAAGCCAATGGCAGTTATAAAGAGTGTATTTCCGATTGTCCTTGTATTTAAGGCAGTATCTGCAGTAAATGTCAATGTCTCATTTTCTCGATCTGAGGTACCATCATAATCAATAGTGCCGTCACCATCTGTGTCCACTCTCATGCTAGCCTTTGAAGATAGGTCTGTTATATTAAATCGAAGGGTTGTAAAGAGGTCTGAACGGGGGCCCACTGGATTTTTAAGCCTTGTCAGAAACCCAAAATTCAATCCAGCATCATCCTCAATTTT
>JACRGM010000081.1 GCA_016212345.1 Nitrospinota bacterium | reverse complement strand
TATAAGACTACTCATACTCGGAGCCAGATTATCATGTTTATTACTATCAGGATGGTTTTCAATAAAATACTCAGGTTTCTTCATCTTCCCTATATCATGATAATATGACCCTACCCTAGATAGTAAGGGGTTTGCCCCTATAGATTCAGCAGCAGCTTCAGCTATGCTTCCTACAATCATACTATGATGGAATGTCCCTGGGGCATCGAGAACTAATTGACGCAAAAGGGGATGATCCATATCTGATAGCTCTAATAGTCTTATATCAGATGTAACATGGAATATTGCTTCCAATATTGGGACAATACTAGATACAACCATAGCGACAATGACCCCACCAACAAACCCCATAAGTATATCGTTAAACCCCTTTATGGAGAAGATAGTGCTATTTATCAGGTCTAAGGCAATAATTATTAATATATTTACACCCCCAATCAATATCCCTGTCTTTAAGATGGCTGATCTCTGTTTATACTGATTGACCCTAAAGACAGCGACAAGTCCACCTATCAGGGTAATCAATGAATAAGAGAATTCCCCTTCCATTAAGAAACCAACAAGTAAGGATGTAATCAGAGAGAATATTATCCCGATATCCACATCAAAGAGGATCGCTACCACCATAGGACCTGCTGCAAAAGGGACAGCATAAAGGTAAGAGGAGATATCTATATAACTCGTATAATATGCAACTGCCCTAGCCATGCCTATAATTAACCAGGATATAATAATGTTAATCAATAATATTACACATAATAAGAGTAAATTCTCTCCTCTATGAACAAATCTCGGTTTGAATCTTTGTAGATATATCCAGACCATATAAAGGATTAGAATTATAAATAGGATCAAACCTGTTACAACCATAATGATACTGTATATCTTTTTCTCAGAGGCAAGTCCTTTTAACTTTAATAGATGTTCTTCTGTTACCTTCTCCCCTTCTCTGATTATCATCTCACCCTTTTTAATCTGGAAAAAGACAGGCTTGGTGGTCTCTACTGCCATTCTTCTTCTTAACTCAGTCTCCTGCATATTAAATGTCAGATTCGGCTGTACAATCCTTCTTGAAATCTCTGCCACTACTCGCTGGAGGGATCTATGTCTCTTCTCTACAACAGATTTAACAAGATCATCTATGAGATCGCCGGTTTCATTCATAGCAACGATCTTGGTCCGACCTCTAATCAATTCATCCCCAGATCCTATATCTCTCACTACAATATCCCCTCCCCCTTCATTTAAAAGTTCCCTGCTACTTACCACACCTCTCTGCATCACTATATTAAATATATTATTTATGTAGTTGACTATATTCGGTTTATAGTGATGCCATCTTAATGTCTTTAATGATTTTTCCGATAATTCTATTCCCAATGCCTTTTGGAATTCCTCTTCCTTCTCTCTAAACAAGCCGCTATTCTCTATATCTCGCATCTTATCATCTAATCCCTTTTCCAGTATCTTATTTTCTCCCTTCTTTTCTTCTGCGTTGACTTCACCCTCCGGGGCACTTAAAACAGATTCTATCTCTTCTAACTGCAAATAGAGATTAGGGATATCCATGAGATATACCTCTTGAACCAGTCTGAATATATCTGAGACCTTCTTATTGGTATCATAAATTATCTTTGTATCAAAATCATAGACTGGGACCACCCCCTTTTCTGCCTCCTTCTTATTTTTTTCTGTAGATGCCTTATCCTCTATTAAGAAGTCCTGGGGCGCCTTAATATCTCCGGGGGCTATATCACCGATATTAAGTGGTCTCTGAGGTATCTCAATGTTCGATATGGGTATAAGTAGAAAGGTAAGGATTAGAACCATAAAGACTATTGAGATCCATATAAAAAGAGGTGACCTTTTCTCTTTTTTGTTATTGTTATGCAGAATCTTTAATTTTAATCTTTGAATTATACCTTTCATATGCCTTGATTATCTGTTGCACAAGTTCATGTCTTACTACATCACGTTCTGAAAAATATATAAACTTTATACCTTCCACCTTTTTTAATATCTTCTGTACCTGAATTAAACCAGAGCTCTTTTTATACGGCAGATCTACTTGGGTAATATCACCTGTGATCACTACCTTGGAATTGAAACCTATACGGGTTAGAAACATCTTCATCTGATCAGAGGTAGTATTCTGTGCCTCATCCAGGATAATAAATGAATCATTTAGTGTCCTCCCCCTCATATATGCAAGGGGGGCTATCTCAATCAGCCCTTTCTCCACAAACTCCCCGGCCCTTTCAAACTCCACCATGTCATAAAGGGCATCATATAACGGTCTTAAATATGGGTTAATCTTGTCATGCATATCCCCGGGTAAATAACCGAGCTTCTCACCTGCCTCCACGGCTGGCCTTACAAGGATGATACGACTATATCTCTTTTTCAAAAGCCCTGAAACTGCCAATCCCATTGCCAGGTAGGTCTTCCCTGTCCCTGCAGGTCCAATCCCCAGAACTATATCGTACTTTTTGATAGCAAAGATATATTCCCTCTGAGTTAAACTCTTAGGGGAGATATAAGGCCTTTCCGGGGAGACCTGAATCCTCTCAGAGAATATACTCTTTATATCAACCTTTCCATCCTCGAGAAAGAGCCGAACAATAAATCGTAAATCACCATTTTTAAGTGAAAATCCGCTTGATAAAAAGAGATGTAACTCCTCGATAAGCCTCTCAACCTTTAATACATCCTCTTTTTTCCCTTCTATATTCAGATTCTTATCCATCACTGTGGTTATACGGACACCAAATCCCTTCTCAAGCATTTTAAGATGGGTATCGTTTATCCCAAAGAGTTCAGGGATGTAGGCCTTATCATCCAGTTTAATCTCTTTTGATATCTTTTTGTTCAATTGTTATTATCTTTCTCTAATTCACCTTTGATCTTCTTTAGTTTCTCTTCTTCTAATATCTTGTGACCTTCCAAATCAGTAACATAAAATACATCTATTGCCTTGTGAGCCTCTGTGGATATCTTTGCTAAGTATATATCTATCCCAAGATCAAAGAGGGCATTGGTTATTGTGTACAATGCCCCTAATCTATCTTGAAAGATCACCTCTATCACTGTATGGATATCTGATGTCTTATTATCAAGTATTACCTCTGTAGGGATATTAAACACCTTATCTCTCTCAGGGGATAGATACCTCTGACGAGAGGCAAGGAGTTCTTTTACATCCTTCCTCCCCTCTAAGACACTTATAAGGTCATCCTCAATTCTATGCCATAGGCCATCATCTATAATGGGCCTCCCATCTATCCATGACACCTGAAGCGTATCAATAGCAATTCCATCACTTCTAGTATAGATCTGTGCCCCCAATATATTTATATTCTTAGAGGTAAGGGTTCCAGCGATCTTTGAAAATGTACCTGCCTTACCCATTGTACAGACCATAAGTTCTGTATATCCTACCTCAAGATTATGTGAATACTCCATTACTAGCATACTATCTTTAAGTCTATTAGTCAATCTTATATGTCTTACGATCTTCTCAGTTGCTGTTGATAGTATATATTTACCTGGCATGGCATTAAAGTATCTATTTATCTCATCCTGATCTATCTCACCTCTCAATACCCTAAGGACATCCTCTCTGATCTCATATATCATGACATCATCAGTAATCCTCTCTGCCTCATCCATGGTCATGAAACTGTAGACCCTAACATAGAGCTCCCAGAGAAGTGCCCCTTTCCATACAGACCAGACATCGTGAACAGCCCTTGTATCAGCATAAGTAAGGAGATAGAGCCTATTAAGATTCTCCACATCCTTTACCCTCTCTGCAAATTCTACAATCGTCTTCTGATCATGCATATCCCGACGCTGGGCAATATGATTCATTAATAGATGATTTTTTATAAGAAAATCTACATCCTCTGATATCCCATCTCCTATACCAAGACGATCTATAATAATCCGGGCTATTTCAGACCCCTTTTCGATATGTCTCTTCCTTTCCCCTTTCCCCTTACCAATATCATGGAATAACAATGCAAGCCTTACAACCTCTGGACGAGAAAGTTCTTTATACAATCTTGATAACTCTATCAACTCCTTCTCCTCTGTATCCGCTAACCCATCCAGATATTCTATAGAACGAAAGGTATGCTCATCTACTGTATATTGATGATAACAATCATTATGTATAAGATGGATCAGATCATTAAATTCAGGGATATATTTCCCCAAAACCCCTATCTCTTGCATACTTCTTAATATATTAGCTATATCTTTCCCCTTGAACAGAGATAAGAATATATCCCTACACTCCTTTGAGGATATTAATTCATCCCCATCAATCATGGGGAGGGTAGATCTTATGCCCTTCTTGATGGAGTTACTCAGGCCTATCTCAAATCTCTGACAATACCAAAATACCTTTAATAGAAGCAGAGGATTTCTCTTAAATATATCTGTATTAAGATCCTTTATATATATCTCATTACAATAGGAGACAAAGCCATCTCCAATATCCTTCTCCTTTAGATATCTCAAGATATTTCTACCTTTATTATTTTTATTATATGTTCTACACCTGTCTATAAGTTCCATTGAAAAGTTATGCATAGCAGTAGCATGAATATAGTAATCCTGCATAAAGAGTTCTACTGCTGAACGGGTATTATTATCTTTATAACCTAGGTGACTTGCTATCTCCCCCTGAACCTCAAAGGCAAGGAGATCATTCCTCTTACCGTAGATAAAATGTAATCCATTCCTTATCATAAGGAGAAAGTCAAGGGCATTTATTGCTATCTTCAATTCCTCTCCATCAATTATACCCCTTTCATTAATACCCTTTAGATCCCTTAAACCAAACTTAGCTAATGAGACCCAGATAGCATTGTGGAGATCCCTTAGCCCACCAAGCCCCTCCTTTATGTTCGGCTCAGAGACCTTCACAGTGTTACCATAGGTATGGTATCTTGCTATTCTATCAGCTATCTTCTGCTCTAAAAAGGAGTTAACCCCTTTTCTAACAACCTCTCTAGTAAATGAATTATAAAATTCATTGAATAACTCCTTATTACCTATAATAAATCTTGATTCCATCATTGCGGTCTTTGCTGTGATGTCGGCCATTGCAATCCTGAAACAGTCCTTTATTGATCTAGTGCTGTGTCCGATCTCAAATCCTATATCCCACAGGAGTGATATCATATTCCTGGCTATCCACATAGTGAAATCATCAATATCCTCCCTATATAGAAAGAGGATATCCACATCAGAATATGGATTCAGATCCCCCCTTCCATAACCACCAATAGCTGCAACAACACATGATTGATTAACACTACCATGGGCCTTATTAAAGCTATCTGAGAGCATACAGAAGACATTCTTTATCACATCATCAACAGTAATAGTATTTGCCTTAACCACATCTCTGCCACTTACACCATGGTAATATAATATCCTTACCTTTTCCTTTTCTCTCTCTATAAATTCCTTCATTGACTTTATATATCTATTTCTCTCTGAATGATCGTTATGCCCTAGGATGAGATTTGTCATAGATCTCTCTTAACCTCTCTTTTATCACATGAGTATATATCTGTGTGGTGGAGATATCGGAATGACCTAGCATCTGTTGGACAGACCTCAGATCTGCACCCCTCTCCAAAAGATGGGTGGCAAAGGAATGTCTTATGGAATGTGGACTAATCTTCCCCTTTATACCAGCAGATCTAACATATTTCTTTATTATCTTCCAGAATCCTTGACGTGACATCCTTTTGCCAGAGTGATTTACAAAAAGCTCTGGTATACTCCTCCCCTTTATCAATCTCTCTCTTGAATGATTCAAATACCTTATAGTCTTTTCCTTTGCTGCCCCCCCTATAGGGACTATCCTCTCCTTTGCCCCCTTCCCGAAAGAGATAAGGTAACCAACCTCCAGATTTACATCGTTCAACTTAAGTGATATCAACTCAGAGACCCTTACACCTGTAGCATAAAGGATCTCTAACATTGCCATATTCCTTATCCCTATAAAGCTATCTTCATCTGGTTGGCTCAGCAATCTATCCACCTCTTGGATGCTTAGCACATCAGGGAGTCTTCTCCCTGATCTTCGTGACTCTATATTTACTGTAGGGTCATCTTCAAGAAATCCCTGGTTTAGCATGAAACGATAGAAGACCTTTATAGAGACAAGGTGTCGTGTCATAGAAGAGGATGATAATCCCTCTCTCTTCAGCTCCATCAGATACGAGGTGATATCACCTCTCCTTATCTTCTTCAAGTCATCAATTATATTATACCCTATAAAGGTAAGGAATCTAATGATATCTCTATAATATGCATCTATTGTATTCCTCGATAATCTCTTCTCAATAACAAGATAATTTACAAATTCATCTAATATATCGTGCATCTTATCTTAAAATCCTAGATTTATGATTGTGTTAGATATAGATTATTCTTTCTCTCATATCCTATGGTGGTGTCAGGACCATGTCCAGGTAATACCCTCACATTATCATCAAGGGTCATTAGTTTGGTCTTAATAGAATCTATAATATCTGGATATGACCCCATAGGAAAATCTGTCCTTCCTATTGAACCAGCAAATAGGGCATCACCTGTATAAACATAATTATTTACAAGTAAGGAGATCCCTCCAGGTGTGTGACCAGGGGTATGTAATACCTTAAAGAAAAGATCGTCACAGAGTTCTATTATCTCATCCCCTTTGATCAGGCGATCTGGCTGTGGTGAGGGTTTTAATCCAAGATAGGTTATCATATCTCTAGTCTGAATGGCGTTTAAGATGACAACATCATCCTCATGGAGTAAAAATGAGGCCCCTGTCCGTGCCTTGATATCTGCAATCGCCCCAATGTGATCAGCATGTGCATGCGTACTTATAATATATCTTACATCAATATCCTCTTTCTCTATATATTTTAATATCTTATCACCTTCATCCCCAGGATCTATTATAACCGCCTTATTATGCCCTTTACATCCAACAATATAACAATTTACTTCATATACCCCTACAACTATTCTTTTATTTATCATGATCTCCTCCGTTCCCTAACAAGCCTCAACAAGAACAATAGCTCTTCACTTCTAACTATAAGAGATAAAAGGATATATAAGACAACTGCGACAATTACGGTTGATAAAAGGATAAAGACCTTTCTGGATAAATCATCGCTATATATAAAATAAGTTTGGATCAAAAGGGTCATAATTACCCCCATGATTATAGAAACTATAAGGAATTTTATAAAGGAAAGCAATATCTTTCTTCCCCCAATCCTCCCAATCCTCTTTCTCAATATATATATCAGTAAGCTAATATTCATTAATGCGGAGAGTGAGGTAGCTAGAGCTAGTCCTCCATGCCTTAAAGGCCCCATGAGTAAAACATTAAGTATTATATTAGCTAACATTGCATAACATCCTATTTTTACAGGTGTTTTTGTATCATACATAGAGTAGAATACAGGCACAACCACCTTGAGACCTGCAAAGGCACAAAGCCCTAGAGAATAATAAAAGAGTGCCTGTGCAACACCTATCGTGGTACTAGGTATAAATTCCCCTCTTTCAAATAGTGTATTTATAATAGGGAAACGAAGGACTATAAGCCCTATTGTTGCCGGTACTGTAATAAAGAGTACTAATCTGAGGGCAAAGGAGAGGGTGTCCTTTAGTTTTTCTATCTCATTCCTTGCTACCTGACCCGACATCATGGGGAGTACAGCGATCCCCATAGCCACACCAAATATACCCAAGGGGAATTGAACCAAACGGTTACCATAATATAGATATGAGACACTCCCCTGAGGGAGTAGTGAGGCCAGGATGTTATCTACTAATAGATTTATCTCTGTTATACCTGTTCCAAAAACTGCTGGTAACATAAGTGACCATATCCTCCTTACCCCTGGATCGTTCAGATCTATTATAACCTTAAACCTCATCCCCTTTTTGATGAGGATAGGGACTTGTAAGAGGAATTGGGCAATACCTCCTACAACAACACCTATGGCCAGTGCCAACACAGGTTCTTCTAAATATGGTGATACTAATAGGGCAAAAGAGATCATTGAGATGTTCCAGATGGCCGGGGAGATAGCTGGGACAAGGAAGTGATTAAGGGAATTAAGTATACCCATGGCAAGGGCTGATAGAGAGATAAATATTATATATGGAAACATTATCCGTGTAAGGAGGACAGTCAGATCAAATTTATCAGACCATGCATAAAAACCAGGGGCAATTACCATAATAATGAGAGGAGAGAAGATTATACCTATAAGGGTAATAACTATCAGGGATATAGTGAATATAGAGAATACCAGATTTACAAGCCTCCATGCATCCTCTCTCTTTTTAAGGTGAAGATATTCAGTAAATACAGGTACAACGGCTGGAGTTAATCCCCCCTCTCCTATGAGACGACGGAGAAGATTAGATATCCGAAATGCAACAAAAAAGGCATCAGCAAAAAGTGTTGCACCCCAGAGGTTTGCAATAACTATATCTCTAACAAATCCGAGAACCCTACTTGTAAGTATAGCCCCACTTACAGTACCAGCAGCCTTTGTAACACTCTCATTGTCGGTCATTTTTTATTCTTGACATAATAATTAGGTTATGATAGATTTTATTCAGTTGTTTAATAAAAGTAAAAATAAATCTTAATATAGATTTTCAGATAATAAATTACACAAGGCTAGAGGGAGAAATCCGAGTAAGGCGTACTGAGTGGTACGCCGTCGAGGATTTCGACTGATAACGCCGTGTAATTTGTTATATGGAAATCTATAATGGAGTATATCATATGCCAGAACATAGGTCTGTTTTAAAAAGAGATCAACAAAATAAACGGAAAAATAGAAGAAATAGTCAACGAAAATCCCTTATAAAGACGACAGCGAAGAAGGTTCTTCATGCCATAGAAAAGGGAGAGAAAGAAAAGGCTGGAGAATTGTTACGTATAGCTGTTTCTGTTATCCATCAGGCAGCCTCTAAAGGGGTAATCCATAAAAATACTGCCTCCCGTAAGATATCCCGTCTTTCTAAAAAGGTAAGTAGATTATTGTAGAGATTTTCAGATAATAAATTACACAAGCCAGTTAATTACATAAGTCAAGTATCAGTGACTCTAAGATCATAAGAGGAGAACTATCCGAGGTCTTTAATTCTATATCCCTACCCAGCATCTTGTAGAAGCCGAGTTTAAGCTCCTCTTCATCAAATCTTCGAGACTGCTCTATTATTCTACTTATCAAGTATGGCATGACCTTGATCCTTTTTGCTATATCTGAAGGTGAATATCCCATCTCTTTATAAACCTTTGCCTGCCAAACAAGACGAAACTGACGGATTATCATAATTAGTATCTTTAGAGGGGGCTCTCCATGAGAAAAGATATTATGTAGGTATCCTAATCCCTTTTCTACATTCTTCTCTCCTATGGCATCGGTCAACTCAAAGATAGAGTCCACCTTGATATATCCTACAACCTCCTCCACATCATCTCTCCTTATAATCGTTTTATCTCCTATATATGTGATTATCTTCTCCAACTCATTATTTAACCTTTGAAGATCATTCCCTACCATCTCCCAAAGAGATCTCCTCGCCTCTTCTGTTATCTTCAGGTTAAAATCACCCACCCTCTTATATAGCCAGCTCATTACCTGATTCTCATACTGTCGGTTGAAATGAACCACCTCACCATTTTTTGTGATCACTGCATAGAGTCTCTTTCTGAGGTCTATCTTACCAGCGATAAAGATAAGGCATGTACTGAGAGAGGGAGAACTACAATAAGAAATGAGCATATCTTCCCCTTCTAAATTCTTTATTTCGTCTATACCTTTTATAATCAATACGCGCCTATCTCCCAAAAATGGGAGGGTTCGGGCATTATCTATGATAACAGAGATATCGGCATCATGTGCATCTACTGTAGTCAGATTAAATATCTTATTATCTTTATTAGTTAATCTTGCAATAATCTTATTTATAGCCTCATCAATAAGGAATCTCTCCACCCCATGAAAGAGGTATAGTGGACCAATCTCACCCTTATCTATCTTTTTTATCAATTCACTGTAATTCATGGAAATCGAAGATCAATACTCAGAAATCGAAATAACTAATGTCTGACCGAAAACTAGAATCCTCCTATTACAATATTTACAAGCCTCCGAGCAAAATCCCTCGATGCATATTTGATTGCAGAGATTCTCCTCTCTTCTGTAGAGGTTAGTTCTCTCTTGACCTCATAATCCCATTTACTATCTAACATCTGATTTATCAATAGTGTGTCTTTAATATCCTTGAGTTTCACAGAGATCTCCATCTCAACCCTGTATTCTGTTACATTATCTTGTGAATCAAAGGAGAGGGGTATAAGGGAATATCTATTTATCTCACCTGACAATATGGTATCAGCCCTATCCTCTTCAACCACCTTCAGCCTCCCATCTGTGATAAACTCCTCACGCACCCTTGCTGTCAATTCATGTTCGATCCCAGGTTCTATTGATTTATTAGAAAACAGAGGTATTGCTATACTCTGTATATGTGTTGGAAGGGATGAATCCCATCCAACAAGATGATAACCACACCCAGCTATGATAAAAAATGGTAAAAAGATTAAACTAATTTGCAACTGTCTATCCATGATAAGCGATAAGAAGTTTTAAATCAATCAGTTATTTAATAAACTCAAGATAATTCTCTTTTGTAACCACTTCATAACTTGCATTTCTGTAGGTCTCAAGCCAGCCTTTCGGCGGCTTTGCCCTAATCTTATTCCATTTTATTTCATACCCATAAAGCATCCCTTCTCTTTCTTCTACTATGTCTATCTCCTTCTGGTCGTATGTTCTCCAGAAATAATTATTGGAAAAAATCTGCAAGTATTCCTGTTTCTTAATCCTTTCTATAATGATATAGTTCTCCCATAAAATTCCTATGTCATCCCGCATTTTCAAGGGATTTAAATTGCCGATAATTGTATTGCGTATCCCGTTGTCGTAGAAATAATAACGGTGATTTTTGCTGATCTCTTTCCGTAGATTCCTGCTGAACCCCGACAGCTTGAAAATAACAAATACCTTCTCCAAGAGGTCCAAGTAACGTTCAACGGTATTTTTGCTCATCCCAAGCTGTGTGCCGAGTTCATTATAGGAAACCTCTTTCCCAATCTGAAATGCAAGAAGCTGGAGGAGTCTTATTAGTTTATTGGAATGTTTAATTCCCTCAAGCTCAAGGATATCCTTATACAAATATGAACTTACTATTTCCCTTAAATAAAGCTCCCTCTGTTTATTATCGTTAGTTATTATTATTTCCGGATAAGAGCCATAAATCAACCTTGCCTCAAGGTTTGCTTCTGTTTCAAATCTTTCTTCTGTCAAGGATATCTCAATCTGAGCCAGTGGAAAAAGCCTCAGAACAAACTTCCTGCCTGTAAGGGGCTCACCAATATCTTTTGCAAGGTCAAAAGATGAAGAACCTGTTGCAATTACTTTTATTCCTTTTATATGGTCGATTATCAACTTTAGATTCAAACCGACATTTTCTATTCTCTGTGCTTCATCTATTATTAGCAATTTATTTTTACCTACAAAATCCCTGAGTTTAGGAATAGACCTGCTGCTGAGATAATTCTGAACTGTTAGGTCTTCTCCGCTTACAAAGAGATTTTTCTCATCAACGCCTTCCAAAAATTTGTTCAGTAAGGTAGTCTTGCCGCATCGGCGAGGTCCGTAGATTACTACTACCTTATTCGGAGAAAGCAGCCGTTTCAGGTTATCAAGTTGCCTCTGTGGTATATAAATAGACATATTTAAATATGGTCAATGAATTGACTATATTTTACAAAATTTAGTCAATATGTCAAGGGTAATTCGTTTATCATTAGCATAATTTTGCTCCGAAAATGTCGTTCAGGGCGTAGCGAGGAATCTCGTCTTCGAGATTGCTTCGTCCCGATGTGTCGGGACTCGCAATGACAATTTTCTAAATACTGTATGACAAACTAAAAGGGGGACAGTTCTCTTTATTCTTCCGCCAGCCCATTTGTCTCCCTCTTCGCCTTATCTTTTCAGAAATATTATATGCCGTCGTCATATCCTGCACAAAACGCTCACTGCCATACACTATCCGCCTGTCCATCTCCCCCTTCAATGCCTTTTTCTCTTTGAGCATCCCTCGCACAAACTCTCTATATTTTCTCTTCTGCTCCCCGACCAAATGCACATGGTTTGTCATCAGAACGTAGTGATACAGATTCAAGTTGAATGTAGGGAATAATTTAAAATGACCCAAAAAGGATAATTACTTATGTCCTTTTAATTCAGCATTTTTCATTCTTTTAATTCCCCTACTAAATAATAATTGGGTTT
>JACRGM010000087.1 GCA_016212345.1 Nitrospinota bacterium | reverse complement strand
TGATTCTATGATTCAGAGGTAGAGATTCCTATATATTTAATTACCCCTCAAACAAGGCATCGACAAACTGAGTAGGATTGAATTCCCTTAGATCATCAATACCTTCCCCTACCCCTATATACCTTACTGGGATACCAAGTTCCTTGACAATATTTATAATAACCCCCCCTTTTGCAGTTCCATCCAACTTTGTCAGTACCAGACCTGTGATAGAGAGGTTCTTGTTAAATAGCTCTGCTTGAGAGATGGCATTCTGTCCTGTTGTGGAATCTAGAACAAGCATCACCTCATGAGGGGCACCAGATAGTCCCTTATCCATCACCCGCTTTACCTTTTTTAATTCCTCCATTAGATTGGTCTTTGTGTGAAGCCTTCCAGCCGTGTCAGCGATAAGGATATCACCCTTCCTTGCCTTAATAGCCTGAACAGCATCAAATATAACTGCTGAGGGATCAGCACCACTTTTACTCTTTATAACATCCACCCCAGCCCGCTCTCCCCATATCTCCAGTTGTTCAATCGCGGCCGCCCTGAATGTATCTCCAGCAGCAAGAATAACCTCTTTATTCTCATTGACAAACTTTACTGCCAGTTTTCCAATAGTAGTCGTCTTCCCAGATCCATTTACCCCTACTACCAATATAACAAATGGGGATGTTGTCCCGGTATCAAGTCTTGGATCTACCTGATTCAGTATCCCCAGTATACCCTTTTTGAGATAATTCTTTACCTCTATCTCCTCCGTTATTCTCTCTCTTTTTACATCTTCCCTTAATCCATCAAGGATATCAGAGACGGTATGGATACCAAGATCTGCTAAGATAAGGCTCTCCTCCAACTCCTCTAGTAACTCTTCATTGATCTTCCTTCCCCCACTGATTACCCTCTCAATACCACTAATGAAATTGGCACGAGTCTTTGCCAACCCCTCCTTTAACCTCTTTAATGGATTTATCTCATTCCATTTTTTGCTAAATATCATCTCTTCTCCGTATAAAAATAAGAGCTCAAACTATCGATAATATCCTCTAAAATCAATTTGAATTTATCATATTCCTTTTCCTCCCTTTCGGTCAAGGTAAGATTTCTTGACATAGTATCTACATATAGGATAGCATTTATTTCTACAGATTAAACTGTTTTATGTTGGAGGCAGATAAATGCGGAGATATATCATAAAGAGGCTTATTCTATTTATACCAGTTGTCATAGGGGTTGTGACATTTGTCTTCTTGATAATACATCTGATACCAGGTGATCCTGTAGATATGATGTTAGGAGAGACCGCTCAGCAGGCTGATAAGGAGATCCTCCGTATCCAATTGGGGTTGACCGACCCGATCTATCTCCAATATTATAGATTTATAAAGGGTGTTGTAAGTGGTGATCTTGGAATATCTATACACTTTAATCAGCCGGTCATAGAGATCATTATAGATAGGTTTCCTGCAACCCTTGAACTTACATTAGGGGCTATGGTCATAGCAATCCTAATCTCTATACCGTTAGGCATTATTGCTGCTTCCAGACAGTATTCTATATTTGACAACACATCCATGTTATTGGCACTAGTCGGCATATCAATGCCAAACTTCTGGTTAGGGCCACTTCTTATCATTCTATTTTCTATAGATCTGGGGTGGTTACCTGTATCAGGAAAAGAAGGATTAACCCATCTTATCCTCCCCTCTATAACCCTTGGCACATCTATGTCTGCAATCCTAAGCAGGATGACAAGATCGAGTCTATTAGAGGTTATAAGGGAAGATTATATTACTGCTGCAAGGGCAAAGGGGCTAAGCGAAGGGGTCATTATGGTAAAGCATGCCCTGACTAATGCCCTCCTCCCTATAATTACTATTATAGGGCTCCAGTTCGGTTCATTGCTCGCTGGTTCTATAATAACAGAGACTATCTTTTCATGGCCTGGGGTAGGGAGATTGACTATACAGAGCATTATCACAAGGGATTATCCTCTGGTACAGGGGTGTGTATTGTTTATAGCACTCTGCTATGTGGTTGTAAATCT
>JACRGM010000086.1 GCA_016212345.1 Nitrospinota bacterium | reverse complement strand
TTATATGGAAATCTATGTAGATTTTCAGATAATAAATTACACAAGGCTAGAGGGAGAAATCCGAGTAAGGCGTACTGAGCGGTACGCCGTCGAGGATTTCGACTGATAACGCCGTGTAATTTGTTATATGGAAATCTATAGATAATTATCATCGGCTAAAGCCAATACCTTAAGGATGCAACAAGGAGTTAAAGGTTGGAAAGAGGTAATAACATAAAGGTATATCTTTTCTATTGGCTACCTGTCTTAATATATTGTTATATTATATTCTATCTTTCATCTAGGGAGAGGATACCATTAATACCCTCTATATCGCATATAGATAAGGTCTTCCATATGATTGAATATGGGATATTGAGTATTCTCCTTGTTAGGGCCTTTCAAAGGGTATTGACCTATAAAAAGATAATCCTCTTGGTGGCTATCATCTTTGCTATCCTCTATGGAATCAGTGATGAAATTCATCAATCCTTTGTCTCCTATCGCACAAGTGATATCTATGATGCAATCTTCGATGCATTAGGGGCTATTGTTGCTGGACAAGGCTATTATCTATTATCACAAAGAAAGAAATCAGAAATCAGGTTGAGTAGAAGATATGAATGAGGCAGTTATTATCGGTGCAGTGAGGACCCCTATAGGGAGTTTCTTAGGATCATTAAGTAGCATCAAGGCTACAGAACTTGGAAGCATAGTTATAAAGGAGGCTATCCAGAGGGCTGGTATCAAGGGTGAGGATGTAGATGAGATCATTATGGGTAATGTCATTAGTGCAGGATTGGGTCAAGCCCCTGCACGTCAGGCAGGATTGGGGGCCGGACTCCCTGATAGCATAAGTGCATTGACCATTAATAAGGTGTGTGGTTCTGGATTGAAGGCGGTAATGTTAGCAGTCCAGGCAGTTATAGTAGGGGATGCTAATATTATAGTAGCAGGTGGGATGGAGAATATGAGCATGGCCCCTTACATGATAGATGGGGTCAGGAAGGGATCCAAGATGGGACATGGTCAATTCACAGACCTTATGATCAAGGATGGATTATGGGATGTGTATAACGATTTTCATATGGGTATGACAGGGGAATTAGTAGCAGAGAGATATAAGATCAGTAGGGAGGAACAGGATGGGTATGCCTATAATAGCTATCAGAAGGCACTGAAGGCCATAAAGGAGGGGAGATTCCGAGAGGAGATAGTCCCTGTAAATATCCCTCAAAAAAAGGGGGGTAGATTGACCTTTGATACCGATGAAGACCCTAGGGAAACAACACTAGAGGATCTTGCAAGGCTCAACCCTGTCTTCAAGGAAGGAGGCACAATTACAGCAGGGAATGCCCCAAGTCTGAATGATGGTGGGGCAGTAGTGATTGTTACAACCGCTGAAAAGGGAGAGGAATTAAAGGTAAAACCAATGGCAAAGATAATTGGATACGCCTCTGCAGGGATAGAACCGAAATGGGTTATGCTGGCCCCTATTATAGCAGTAAGGAATCTTCTTAAAAAGACAGGTCTATCACTTTATGATATTGATATCATAGAGTTGAATGAGGCGTTTTCAGCAGGAGCGATTGCTGTGATCAGGGAACTCGATCTTGACGAAAAAAAGGTTAATATAAATGGAGGAGCGATTGCCCTTGGACATCCTCTCGGTGCAACCGGGGCTATTATCCTAGTAAAACTCCTCTACGCCATGAAAAACCTGAATCTTAATAGAGGGCTAGCTACCCTCTGTCTTGGTGGTGGAAATGCTGTGGCAATGATTGTGGAAAGATGGAAATCTATATAAGACCCTCATTCATACTTCCTGGCCTATAGCCCTCAAGATCTAATGTTACATATCTATACCCCAATCCTTTTAATCCTTCTACAATGGTCTCTAATATACCCTCTCCTAAAAGTCTTTCCATTTCATCCCTTGCTACCTCGATACGGGCGATATCGCCATGATGTCGTACTCTGACTTGGCCAAATCCAAGATCCCTTAACACCCCTTCTGCATGATCAACCATTACCAATTTTTCTGGGGTAATCCTATCCCCGTATGGAAATCTAGAGGCCAAACAGGCAAAGGAAGGTTTATCCCATGTTTGGAGTCCATTCTCTCTCGACAAAAGCCTGATCTCATCCTTTGTCAACCCTGCCTCCTTTAATGGACTTCTTACACCCCATTCATCAGCGGCCATCATCCCCGGCCTATAATCACCAATATCATCGTAATTGGAACCATCTAATATATATCTTATCCCTTCCTTGTGTGCAAGCTCATTCAGTCTGGAAAATAATTCCCCTTTACAATAATAACATCTATCAGGAGGATTTTCACTGAAGCCAGGGATATTAAGCTCCTCAGATTCTATTATAAGGTGTCTTATCCCTAATCTTGAAGCAATATCTTTCGATTCATTAAGTTCCCTCCTTGGATATGTCATAGAGGTAGCGGTTACAGCTATAACCTTACCTCCTCCCAATACCCCGTTTAAGGTATCTAAGAGAAATGTGCTGTCCACCCCACCTGAAAAGGCCACCAGAACAGAATCCATCTCCTGAAGGATCTCCTTTAGCCTCTCAAATTTTTTATATCTCTCACCTCTCATTTTATATCTCTCACTCCTCATTAACAGATGTTAATATCACTCCACCCACAATAAAGAAGATCACCAGGGAAATAATACCTAATCGACTTGAACCTGTGATTTGACCAACTATCCCGAATAACATGGGTCCAATAATTCCAGAGAACTTAGAACTGATGTCATAAAAACCAAAAAATTCAGCAGATCGATCCTTTGGGATCAATCTTCCATAAAGAGAACGGCTCAATGCCTGAGTTCCCCCCTGAACAACACCGACCAATATAGCCAATATCCAGAAATGAAGGGGATGATACATAAAATAGCCTCCAATGGATATTCCTGTATATATAATTAATCCTATTAAGATAGAGATCTTCGGCCCAACTAATCTTGATAATCTTCCGAATAATATTGAAAATGGCACCCCAACAAATTGTACGGCCAGAATTGCACCAATTAGATGTTCATGGGCTATGCCTATCTCATTGCCAAAGATAGTGGCCATGATTATAATCGTCCCGATTCCATCATTATAAATCCAGAATGCTATCAGAAATTTAAAGGCCTCGGTAAATCTTCGAACCTCACCAAAGGTCTTACATAATCTCTGAAAGCCTGCCTTAAGCCAATTTTTACTCTCCCCAATAAAATGAATAGGTTTTGGTTCTTTCACATTCATAAAGATCGGAATGGAAAATAATCCCCACCATATCGCTACTGATAAGAATGAAAGACGATAGCCCCACTGAGGATCTGGGATATAAAAAAAGGATGGTCTTAATATCATAGCTATATTTATTAGTAATAATAGTCCCCCCCCTAGATATCCTAAGGCATAACCCATTGTAGATATCTGATCTATTTTATCCTTACCAGCCACATGGGGTAACAAAGAATCATAAAAGATATTTGCCCCGGCAAAACCTATACTAGCAAAGATAAAGAAGATTGAGGCCATCAACCAATCACCAGTGCTTATTAAGACCATCAATCCTGTAAAAACAATACCCACTGAGGCAAAGATACATAGAAACCCCTTTCTTGTCCCGCTGTGATCTGCTATTGCACCTAGGATAGGCGCAGATAAGGCAATAAGCAACATTCCAACACTATTTGTATAACCCCAATAACTAGTTGCCTGTGTCTTTGTTAAATCAACAGCCGCTACTGAGCTATAAAATACAGGTAAAACCGCGGCCATTATTGTTGTGGCGAAGCCAGAATTAGCCCAATCATACATACACCAGCTTAATATAACCTTTTTACTTTTTTTATTATAGATTTCCATATAATAAATTTATACCAACATAGGACATAGGTAATAAGAGTATCAGGGAAAACGACCTTTGTCAATTTGATTCGATTGGGAGATAGATGTCTTAAATTAAGCAAGATTTTATTGCAAATCAAAAAAATAGCGACCTGTACGGTTAGATTTTTAATATGGCTATCTACTTGAAATTAATTATTGTTTTCAATTATTACTTCCTCTCCCCTTTGGGGAGAGGATTGAGGTGAGGGGGAGAGGGGACTTTATCTAAATTTATTCTGATGGCTTACTATTGTATTTATTTATAATGCCAAATCTAACCGTACAGGTCGAAATATTTGTCCCGGAATATCAGGTATATCTTGCAAGCCCTGACGACATAGCCTGCATGAAACTTTCTGCAATAGGTTCTCGCGGGACAAAGAAGGATTTTATTGACCTTTATTTTCTAATAAAAAATTTCAAGTCTCTTGAAGAGTATCTGAAATTGTACGCAAGGAAGTTCAGCACCAGGGACATAGGGCATATACTGAGGAGTCTCGTATATTTTGAAGATGCAGAGTCAGAGCCAGATATATGGATGATAAGGCCTTTAATATGGGAAGAATTGAAGGCCGATATGGAAAGATTTGTAAGGGAGATAACTCTAAATAGGATCAAATAGAATCTGGTAGATATACTGCAACTGACTGCTGTTTTCGCCATTGCCCTATTGTCAGCCTAAATGATCTGTTGACACTAATTCGAGAAGAAAGGTAGATCGACTTGTCTTTTAATTGTTGTATGGAAAAGCTGTCTATTAACCCGAAGTTCCCCCCTTATAATGTCACAAAATTAACATAACCTTCTGAAAAATAAGAGATTAAATAATTTTTTAAAATGAATTATGTACCATGTACTTGACAAATAATAGTAATGCCTCACTGAAGGGTGGAGTAACTGTGATTCAGATAGTAATTTTTTTCTCGTTCCCAAGCTCTCTCGTTCCCAAGCTCCTGCTTGGGAACGTCTATGGTCACAAAAGCTCCTGCTTTGATTGAAGCAAACTAGGGGCACAGCATGCTGTGCCCCTACTCAAAGGCGTTGCTAAGCAGGAGCTTAGCAACGAGAGGTTAAAATCAATC
>JACRGM010000089.1 GCA_016212345.1 Nitrospinota bacterium | reverse complement strand
TTAGTTGCGTTTGTTGTTTTATTATTTGTTGGTTACAAAAAACTTGAAAAAAAAGAAAACATAACACACTGCACCTGACCTTTCCCGCCGCTTCGCGGCGCTCAAGGCAGGTGAGTTTGAATGTTAGGCTCCTGAAACCATATCCTTTTTGTTGCCTTACTTGGCGATATATGATATGGGTAGTAACAATCTATGAGTAGTGGAAGGTATACTATGAGAACTCTAGATAGGATAACGTTTAACCCGGGTGTCATGGGAGGTAAGCCTTGTATTCGAGAGATGCGCGTAACGGTTGGAACAATAGTGGGTTTAGTAGCCGCCGGACACAACAAAGACCAAATTCTTGAAATGTATCCGTACCTTGAAGCAGACGACATTGACCAGGCACTCTCATATGCAGCATGGCGGGCGGAAGAGATTGAAGTACCTTTGGTTGCCAAATGAAACTCCTCGTTGACATGAATCTTTCTCCAAACCTGGTCACTCTGTTGTGCACTGCTGGTCACGAAGCAGTTCATTGGTCGAGTGTTGGCGATCCTCGTGTAGAGGACTCTGAAATACTAATCTGGGCACGCGCTAACAAACATATCGTTCTCACTCATGATCTTGATTTTGGGGCGATCTTGGCTGCGACAAGCACTGATTCCCCAAGTGTCCTTCAAGTGCGTACACAAAATGTTGCCCCTCAACATATTGCCCCAATATTCCTCTCAGCACTTGAGCAATACAAAGACTCACTGGAGAAGGGTGCAATTGTTACCTGCGACGAGTGGAGTGTCCGCGTTCGTATCCTTCCCATACAACGGGATTAGAAAAGTTTGAGAAGCCTAACAAGGCGCGTTCGCACTCGCCCGATTTGTTCGGATGTGTGCTGATTCGCACCTCCGAACAAATCGTTCGAGCGCAACTTGCCCTGGTCTTGGCACGCCAGCGTGCCAGTCCCGTTCAAGTTCGCTCAACTCGCCGTTAGGCGAAATTTTGCATAGACAGTAGAAATGGGGGGCAAGATGAAAGTATTACGAGGTATTTTAGGAGGCATAGCTTTTGGAATTATCGGAGAAATATTTGGCTTTCTCATCTATGGGATGATATTCATGAAGTGGACTGATGAGGCGCATCAGGTATGGAGACCGATGGAAAGCTTGCATATGCGAATAGGTATGCCTTTAGCAGACATTTTTAGTGGTTTGATGGTTGCATTAGCATATGCCATTTTATATAAAGGCATTCCTAATGCTGGGCTTAAAAAGGGATTGATATTTGGTTTAGTACTCTGGCTCGTAACGAGGTTTGCTGGAGAAATCTTTTTTTATGTTATGAGTCCTATACCCTTTATGTTAGTAGTTGCTGGTTGGATACATGGTCTCATCCAGATGTCATTGGGTGGGATTGCTATTGCTGTTATTTATGGTAAAAGTTTAGAACCTGAAGAATCATAACATTATAAAAAACCGCTAAGAAAAAGGAGGTATTCTACAGCTTAAGTCTTGCTATAATCGTCTCTGCAATTAGAAGATGGCCTGTCTCAGCAGGATGGACAGAATCTACAAGGAGGGAACGGGGAGGGATACCACTCTTTATCTTATCTTCCCATCCAGCATAGATATCTGCACATCCTATTTTCATCTTCTTTGAGATATCTCGTATAGCGCTGTTTATAGGGATAAGATGGGCAGAGAGTATATCGTTTGCAGTCATATTTGTGGTAAGGAGCATTATCTCTGCATCAGTATCCTTTCTTATCCTCTCTATAATAGATTGAATATCCCTGATAAATTCCTCCTTCCTTATACCTAGTTTTATCTCATTCAATCCAAAATTGATCGTAACGAGGTCTGGTTTGTATCTCACTACATCCTTTTCGATCCTCAACAGTCCTTTACCCGCGGATTCTCCATATACCCCTGAATTGATTATACGGATATTACTATCGGGAAAGATATGATTAAGCCCTTCCTTCAGATAATCAGAGAAATTCTTTTCCACCCCATAACCCGCAGTTACTGAATCACCAAATGTGACAATCGTCAGATTTCCATTTGATCGTAAGATGTCAAGAGTCCTGGTAAAGTGCACAACCTCCTTATCCTTTGAGATATTCATACCACAACCTGCGAAGATAAAGAGAAAAATAGAAAGATATAAGATTATTTGGTTCTTCTCCCATGATGATCCAATTATTTTAAACATCTTTTATTCTAATTTTATTCTAAAATCAGTAAAATAGACTCTCCTTCTAATCTCGTTTATGGTATCACCAATATCTGGTGAAATATGGTATTTGATTCCATTATCTCTAAACCTAGAGAGATATCGGATGTTGATATCTGCCCCCTGATGCCAGGGATCTATCATTAAGACCTTGTTGTATCCCTTGATTGCGTTCTCATAGTCACCTTTGAGTTGCAGAATAAAGGCAATATTATAACATGAATCGATATCTTCAGGATCTATATTAAAGATCCTACGATAATAAGCAAGGGCATTATCATAATCACCTGTAAGTTGGTAGACATATCCGAGGTTAAAACTAGCACGGATATTTCCGGGGTCTAATTTCATTACCTCTTCATATTGGCTAGATGCATCCTTTAATCTATTCTGAATCTGATATACATATCCGAGATTGAAACGGGCATCAACACGGTTGGACCTAAGTTCAATACTCCTTTTGTACATCCCTATTGCCTTATTATATTCACCATTAAGTTGATATAAATATCCCCTCATAAAATATGCCTCACTATGTTCAGGAGCGAGCATGATAACCTTTTCTAATGCATCTTTAGCCTTGTCTATTTCCCCTTCCTTGAACAGTACCTTTCCTAGACAAAAGTATGCCTCCTCATCTTCTGGTCTCAGTCTAATGACCTCTCTATACTTAAGCTCTGCCTTCTTAAAGTCATCCTCCTTTTCATAGATATTGCCGAGCAGGAGATAGGCATCAGCCATATCAGGTTCGAGTTTGATAGCCTCTTCCATCTCCTTAATAGCCTCTTCCATCTCTTCTTTAAGGTAGTATGCAAACCCCAGCCTGCTATGTAAACTGGCGTCAGTTAATCCACCTGTCTGCCAGTATAGATATCTAAGATTAAGCCTTGCATTGAGATTGCCAGGGTCTATCTTAAGAACCTTATTATACTCACTGATTGCCTTCTTGTAGTCCCCTCTTAATTGTAATAAGTAGGCGGTATTAAAATGTGCATCTATATGGTTGGAGTCCATATCAATGGTCTTGCTGTAATTTAGAATGGCCTTATCATAATCCCTTAGAAGTTGATATATATATCCGAGGTTAAAACTTGCAACTATATTTCCATGGTCATACCTCAATACCTCCTCATACTGAAGAGCCGCATCTCTGAGCCTGTTTGTAAGCTGAAAGATATACCCCATATTAAAATATGCAGATACATGGTTTGGTTTAAGTTCAATCGCCTTTTCGTACATCCTAATTGCACGATTATACTCCCCATCGAGCTGATACAGATATCCCATAGAAAAATATGCAGGGCTATGCTTGGGGTTGAGTTGTATGACCTTCTCCAGTATCTCTTTTGCCTTCTTTCTATCTCCATCCTTAATAAAGACATTACCGAGATAGAAATATGCCTCTTCATCCCCTGGTTTCAGATTGATAAACTCTTTATATTTCTCCTCGGCCTTGGCATAATCACCAATCCTCTCGTAGATATAACCGAGTCCAAGATGGGCCTCTGTCATCCTGGGATCGAGTCTGATGGCAATTTCTATCTCCCTGATAGCCTCTTTAATATTACCATCAAGGTAATATGCAAATCCCAATCCCCCATGTGCCTTTGCATCGTAAGGGTTTAGAGAGATAGACCTTTTTATCTCCTTTATAGTATTAGGAATATCTCCATCAGCATAATATTTATGGGCAAGATAGTGATGGTATTTTGCAAGGCCCCAGCGGTATAAGATAAAGCCTGTGATCAGGGATATAATAAGGAGGACCAAAACAGAGATGATCTTAGCCTTCTTTTTCATCATCGGTTATGATATAGATTTTCAGATAATAAATTACACAAGGCTAGAGGGAGAAATCCGAGTAAGGCGTACTGAGCGGTACGCCGTCGAGGATTTCGACTGATAACGCCGTGTAATTTGTTATATGGAAATCTATATTATTATACTACACCAGATGAACAGGATCGACGTCTATGTTTATCCTTACCCCTCCTCTCTTTGATTTATCAAGATACTCCATACCGTTATAAAGGACAGAACGGAGGGGGCCTATCTCTTTTCCCTTTAAGATAATCTGCCTTCTATATCTGTTTCTTATCTTGTAGATAAATGCCCTAGCTGGACCGAGCATCTCTACTATAATACCATCTTTCCCTTTGGGCCTGCGAGAATTATGGCTCTTTATTCCCCTTTCTATTATCTTACCTAATTCATTACTTATCTTCTCAACTATCTTCTCCTTATCACTCTCAATCATTATCCCGATCATCTTAACAAAAGGGGGATAATTGAGATCCTCTCTGAAGGTAATCTCACCTTTATAAAACTCATTAAAATCATAACTACTAGCATATTGAATAATGTAATGATGGGGATGATAAGTCTGGATTATTACCTCACCTTCTCTATCTCCTCTACCTGACCTCCCAGCCACCTGTGTGATAAGTTGGAATGTACGTTCTCCTGAACGAAAATCAGGGATATTAAGTGAGGCATCAGCATGTATAACCCCTACAAGTGTCACCAGTGGAAAGTCATGTCCCTTGGCAATCATCTGGGTACCTATAAGTATATCTATCTCTCCCCTCCTTAGTCTCTTAAGTATCTCGACATATCCATCTCTTACCCTTGTAGTATCACGATCCATTCGGGCCACAACAGCGGTTGGGAAAAGCCCCTTCACCCTCTCCTCTAACTCCTGGGTTCCTATACCAAATCGGTCTATCCGGTAGCCATTACAATCAGGACACATAGATGGGGCAGAGATAGAATAATTACAATAATGACACAGCATCCTCTTAATCTTCCCATGATATGTAAGGGATAGACTGCAATTTGGACACATTAATACAAAACCACATTCTCTACATTGGAGGAAAGAGGCAGTACCGCGACGGTTTAAAAAGAGAAATGTCTGTTCTCCTTTAAGGAGTCTATCTTCTATTGCCTCTTTTAGTCTTTGAGAAAAGACCTCCCTCTTATTACCCTCTTTCTTCATATCTACCACCTCGACCCTCGGCATAGCCCTCTTTCCGACCCTCTCAGGAAGTGATAGATATTCATATCTTCCGATCCTTGAGTTGTAAAAGGCCTCTATAGAGGGCGTAGCAGAGCCGAGTATAACTACAGCCCCTGAGATCCTTCCCCTTACTACAGCGACATCTCTGGCATTATATCTTGGGCTCTCATCCTGTTTATAAGAGGTATCATGTTCCTCATCTACTATTATCACCCCTATTCTTTCAAAGGGGGCAAATATGGCTGATCGTGCACCAACAACAATATCAGCTCCCCTTGATTTGATCCTCCTCCACTCGTCATATCTTTCACCTGGGGAGATACCGCTATGAAGAAGGGCAATCCTATCACCAAAAAGGGCCTTAAATCTCCATACCAGTTGAGGGGTGAGTGATATCTCTGGAACCAAAAATATCGCCTCTTTTTTCACCTCTAATGCCTTGGCTATAGAGCGTGCATATATCTCAGTCTTTCCACTCCCTGTGATACCATGGAGTAAGAAGGTAGTAAATTGACCCTCACTTATCCTCTTTGTTATCCTTTCTAAGACATTCTTCTGATTGGCATCAAGATCTTTCCATCCCTCTGCAAATACCCCCTCACCCTTACCCTCTCCCCAAAGGGGAGAGGGAGGTGGGGGTGATCCAATTCTTCTCCCTCTTTGTGCCGACTGAGTCGGCACGAGGGTTTCCTCTTGTGAATGGTCCTTTAATTTTAATATTAAGGCATCCTCCTCATCAGGCGGGATAATGGATAGATGGGATTGTATATCGCTGTACCCGTGAGGGATACGCATGATCTCTTTATTGTATATTGTTATTATTCCCTTATCCTCTAGTGATCTAAGAGAGGAGGGTCTGCATATTACCCTCTTTCTCAGATCGGTAAGTACAATCTCTCCATCTTTCAATATCCTTAGTATGTCAGCCTGTCTCGGTGCCCTTTGAATCAGGGACTCTATGACACCTTCATCAATCGTTTCCTCTTTTAATCTCACATATCTCTTTACCCTGGGACGGATATCCATATTAGGAAGGGCTGCCTTTATAACCTCACCCCAGGATGAGAAATAATAATCAGCAATCCACTTGGTAAGTCTTAACATCTCATTACTGATTACATCTTCCTCATCAAGGAGATTGATGATCTCCTTGATCTTTAGACCCTCTTTTACATGATCAGAAACCCCAACTACATATCCTATGATCCTTCTCCTTCCAAAGGGGACCAAGACAC
>JACRGM010000085.1 GCA_016212345.1 Nitrospinota bacterium | reverse complement strand
TCCTTACATCTTAACGGAATGGGAAATGAAACAAAAGAAGAATTTAAAGATTGTCTCTGAGATTAACAAGGGACTCGACATCTTTCCAGAAAAGAAAGGATAAATCATGACGCCTAAATTCAGAACAAGAGACGTTGCAAAGTCTCTATACGCGAACTATCTTAAGCGGGCTGAAGAATGCCTGCACGCAGCAAAAAATTCTTTTGCTATCCAAGCTTTTACACATAAAACATTATACACTATCCCATCAGCACTTAATATATAATTTTACTCGTATCCGTATCTTTTTATAAACCAACCTTTTACTCGTTGCACCATGAACAAATACGTAATCACGATAACAATCAGAGCAATAAAATAACCTGGCGGTGGCTGAACAAAACCAAAATATTTGCCCAACGGTATAAATGGCAGTACAAGTCCTATCGTAACAATATAGATAGAAGTAAATATCAAAAACTGGCTGGGCTTGCTTTGAATAAAAGGAATTTTACCTGTGCGGATTACGTGTATAACAAGCGTCTGGGTGCAAAGAGATTCTAAAAACCATCCTGTATTGAATAAAGGCTGTTGAGCATGAAAAATAAACCACAATACCCCAAAGGTAATAAAATCAAAAATCGAACTCACCGGGCCGATAAAAAGCATGAATTTTTTTATGTATCCGACATTCCATGGCCTCGACTTCATCAGATATTCCCTATCCACTTCATCCGATGGTATAGCAATCTGTGAAATATCGTAAAGCAGGTTATTCAGCAATATCTGTATGGGAAGCATGGGTAGAAACGGCAGGAATATGCTTGCTCCAGTCATGCTGAACATATTGCCGAAGTTTGAGCTTGAACCCATCTTAATATATTTAAGGATATTGCCAAATGTTTTTCGGCCTTCAGTAACACCGTCAACTAACACCAAAAGGTTTTTCTTCAAGAGAATGATATCAGCCGATTCTTTTGCGATATCTACGGCATTATTAACTGAAATACCCACATCTGCGGCCTTTAGGGCGGGAGCGTCGTTAATACCGTCGCCAAGATATCCAACGATGTGCTTATTATCGTGTAAGGCATGGATAACTCTTTCTTTCTGAATCGGCGACAAGCGCGCAAAGACCGTTGTGGCCTTAGTCAACTCCCGCAAATCCTTGTCGCTTGCTTTTTCAACCCGTTCACCCGTAGCGAATCCTTTAATATCAAGCCCCACTTCTACGCATATTTTCTTTGTGACTAATTCATTGTCGCCTGTCAAAACCTTAAAATCTATTCCAAGGTTTTTTAACGTCTCAATCGTCTTTTTGGCTGACGGCTTAGGCGGATCAAGAAAAGCGATATAACCTTTAAGAATCAAATCCTGCTCGTCTTCTTTTGTGTATTTCTCTTTGAGCGGGTCAAAGTCTTTATAAGCGATAGCTAATACCCGAAAACCTTCGGCGCTTAAATTATCATATTCGTTTTTGAGCTCAAGGAGCACCAAGTTTCCTGCATCCATTTCAAGCACGTCTCCGTCAAGCTCAAACTTGGAGCACCGCTTGTATATTTCTTCGGGAGCGCCTTTAACGATAATCCTGCGTTTGCCGTCATTCTCGACAACAACCGACATCAGTTTTCGGGAGAAATCGAAAGGCACCTCATCAATTTTTTTATATTGCCTTACGACGAGTTTCTCATGCTTAAGGATTGCTCGATCCAAGATATTTTTAAGTCCGGTCTGATAATAACTGTTTATGTAGGCAAATCTAAGCACATCCTCATCTTCCTTACGCACCACATCGCAATGGCGCTCAATGATAATCTTATCAAGCGTCAATGTCCCAGTTTTATCGGTGCAAAGCACATCCATTGCCCCAAAATTTTGAATGGCATTTAAGCGCTTAACGATTACTTCTTTCTTAGACATGGCAATGGCACCTTTGGAAAGGTTAATCGCAACTAACATCGGGAGCATTTCCGGCGTAAGGCCAACAGCAACCGAGAGAGCAAACAAAATCGCTGGAATAACATTTCCCTTATTAAAAGCATTGATGGCGAATATTAGCAAAACCAAAACGACCATAAAGCGTATCATAAGCCACGTGAATCTATGGATACCTTTATCAAAACTACTAGCAACTGTTATGGTGGCCAACTTCCTTGATATCTCTCCAAACTGGGTTGTAGGCCCGGTCTTGATAACTACCCCAAGGCCTGTTCCGCTTACCACGCTTGAGCCCATGAAGGCTATATTGGTCAAATCAGCAGGGGATCGTTTTGAGGAAGTCGGAATTTCAGGTGTCTTCTCAACAGGGAAAGACTCGCCGGTTAAAGATGCCTGATTAATAAATAAGTCTTTGGACGAGATAATCCTTAAATCCGCTGGTATCATGTCTCCGGCGAACAAGTCGACAATATCTCCCGGGACAATTTCCCTGATATTGATTTCTCTAGGTTTTCCATTGCGGTAGACAGTAGCTGTGGTGCGCACCATTTCGTTGAGTTTCTCAGCCTCTTTGCCTGCTCGGTGTTCCTGAATAAAAGAGAGAAATACGCTGATGAGCGCCATAATAATCACAAGAATGGCGCTTATTTTCTCGCCCAAAAAGAGAGAAAACCCGGCGATGATCAAAAGGACGATAACTAAAGGATTTAGAAACTTGGAGAAAACTTGAAAGAGGATTGTCCGTTTCTTTTTCCGGGCAGGTTCGTTATAACCGTATTGCTCAATCCTGTTGCTTGCTTCAACATCAGTTAATCCACTTTGGGAAGTGGTAAGTTTGCCAAAAAGCAGCTCCTTTGGACATCTAATATAATCAAAATTCCATGCCTGAGATTTTTTGCTGCCATTCGTTAAAATTCTATTAGTATTATTCATATCTAAAGCTACCCTAAAATAAAATGCCCTCCGCGAGCATGTAAGGCACCTGTTAATACTAGACCACTCGTGGTTCGTCTGAGCGTCAAATCTACTGGGGGACCAGGATTCGAACCTGGGTTAGATGGTCCAGAGCCACCTGTCCTGCCGCTAGACGATCCCCCAACAGAGATGAGTATTATTAAATAAATAACTACTGAGATATATAGATTTCCATATAACAAATTACACGGCGTTATCAGTCGAAATCCTCGACGGCGTACCGCTCAGTACGCCTTACTCGGATTTCTCCCTCTAGCCTTGTGTAATTTATTATCTGAAAATCTATAGTCAAATAGAGCCTAAATCCCGCTTTAGCGAGATTTGAATATATCTTATCCCCTTTTTTAGTCTTTCAATAACCCTATCTTGGCCGAGGAGCGATATAACATCAAATATACCAGGACTTACTGTCTTGCCGGTGAGGGCAAGACGTACAGGTTGTGCGATCTTGCCAAGTTCAACCCCTTCTTTTTCTGTAATATCTGTAAATATCCTTTTGAGTGAATCTGTATCAAAACTCTCAGATCTCTCAAACATATCTATCAGCTTCTCAAATATAGGGATTATAGAGGGGGTCAGGAACCTCTTGGCCCCATTTTCATCATATTGTATCTCTTTATCAAAAAAAAAATCTGCCCCCTTTGCCATCTCAATAAGGGTCTTGCTCCTCTCTTGAAGGGATGGGATTACCTTTGCTATCTCTTTAATAGATATCCCTGAATCTTTATTCTCTGAGAGGATCCCTTCCTTCAGGAGATGCGGTATTAGATGTGACGCAAGGTATAATGAATCCCCGTTCTTGATGTAATGACTGTTCAACCATAAAAGCTTTTCAGGATTAAAAACTGCTGATGATTTCCCTATATTTTCAATAGAAAATTTTTCTATAAGCTCTTCTTTTGAGAATATCTCCTGATCACCGTAGGACCACCCCAGTCTAACAAGATAATTGACCATTGCCTCAGGAAGATATCCCATATCCCTGTATGAAAGTATAGATGTTGCGCCGTGCCTCTTGCTCAATCTTGTCTTATCTGACCCTAATATCATCGAGAGATGGAGAAATCTTGGAGGTTGATAGCCAAGGCCATGGTAGAGTTGAACCTGACGGGGTGTATTGGATAGGTGATCATCCCCACGGATGACATGGGTAATCTTCATGGTTGCATCATCAACAACCACTACAAAGTTATAAGTAGGTATGCCATCAGAGCGAAGGATTATAAGGTCATCTAGTTCTTTATTATCAAATACAACTTTTCCTCGTAAGAGATCCTCTACTATTGTATTCCCCTCCATACTCGTCTTGAATCTAACAGCCCATGGTCTTCCAGCAGGAAGGGTATCCAGATTACGACAGTGTCCATCATATTTCGGTTTTTCTCCCTTTGCAAGGGCCTCCTTTCTCTTCTGTTCCAGCTCATCAGGTGTACAGTAACACCGATATGCCTTTCCCTCTTTTAAAAGCCTTTCTATATGTTGTATGTATATATCCCTTCTTTCTGTCTGACGAAAAGGGCCTTCATCCCAGTCAATACTAAGCCATGTCAGACCTTCTATAATCTGTTTGATTGACTCATCTGTAGATCGTGAGATATCAGTATCCTCTATCCTGAGGATGAATCTTCCTTTATGATGTCGGGCAAATAGCCAATTAAATAGGGCAGTCCTTACCCCTCCTATGTGTAGATATCCTGTTGGAGACGGGGCAAAACGAACCCTTATAATCTCATTCATATAGTCTCCCTCATTCATATAGTCTCCACCCTCAATTTTAACTCCCTTAATTGTTTTTCATCAACCTCTGACGGGGCATCGGTCATGAGGCATATTGCCTTCTGTGTCTTAGGAAAGGCAATTACATCCCTAATAGATACAGCTCCCAAGAGGATCATAATAAGTCTATCCAGCCCCAGGGCAATACCACCATGAGGTGGGGCTCCATATTGTAGTGCCTCTAATAGGAATCCAAATCTTAGAATAGCCTCTTTCTCATCTATCCCTAAGGCATTGAACATCTTCTCCTGTATATCCCTTTGGTGGATCCTGATGCTTCCTCCACCTATCTCCTGACCATTTAGAACCAGGTCATATGCCTTTGCCCTTATCCTTGCCGGGTCTTCATTGAAGAGATGAAGGTCTTCATCTCTTGGGGCAGTAAATGGGTGGTGCATGGCTATATATCTCTTCTCTGTTTCATCATATTCTAAGAGGGGAAAATCTATTACCCAGAGGAAACTGTACTTATCCTTATCCATGAGTCCTAATCTCTCTCCCATGCGTAAACGGAGTTGAGAAAGGGAATTTGTCACTACATCTTCTCTATCTGCTACAAAGAGGAGGAGATCCCCCTTCTCTCCCTTAAGGAGATCTGTAATGGAATCAAGCACCTCTTTACTAAAGAATTTTGTGATCGGTGATTGATATCCATCTTCCGTTATCTTTATCCATGTAAGCCCCTTTGCCCCATATTCCATTACTACCCCTGTCAGGTCATCCAACTCCTTCCTCGAAAATCGTCCACCTCCCTGGACATTTATCCCCTTTACCTTCCCGCCCTCTTTAGCAGTTTTAGTGAATATCTGAAACCCTGTCTCTTTTGCTATATCAGTGATATCCCTTAATTCCATTCCATAGCGGATATCAGGTTTATCGCTCCCGAATCTCTCTATTGCCTCCCTATAGCTGAGTCTTGGGAAGGGTGTATCTATATTGATAGACTTTATCTCCCTGAATATCTCTACCATCATCTCCTCGATCAGGAGAAATATATCCTCCCTCTCGATAAAGGACATCTCCATATCTATCTGTGTGAATTCAGGTTGTCTATCTGCCCTCAGGTCCTCATCCCTGAAACACTTAACAATCTGGAAGTACCGATCAAAACCAGATATCATAAGGATCTGCTTGAAGAGCTGTGGAGATTGCGGCATTGCATAGAATTTCCCTGGATTAACCCTGCTAGGTACCAGATAATCCCTTGCCCCCTCAGGTGTACTCTTTGTGAGAAAAGGGGTCTCTATCTCCAGGAACCCCTTTTTATCAAGGAAGTCTCTCACCCTTTTTACTACCCTATGTCTCAAGATAAAGTTACCCTGGAGGGAAGGTCTTCTCAGGTCAAGATATCTATATTTTAATCTCACATTCTCAGATACCTCACTATATTCATCTATAGGGAATGGGGGGGTTCTTGACTCATTCAGTATCCTGAGATTATCTGCATATACCTCAATCTCTCCAGTCGTTAGCTTGGGATTTATCATATCCTTTGGTCGTACCGAGACCCTACCTTTTATAGCGAGTACAAATTCATTTCTGATACTCTGGGCCATCTCATGGCTTATCCTATTGATCTTGGGGTTAAGGACTATCTGGGTAACACCATCCCTGTCCCTCAGATCTATAAAGATAAGCCCTCCGTGATCCCTTCTGCTATGAACCCATCCCATGAGTGTTACCTCTTTATCCAAATCCTTGATATCTAATTCACCACATGTATGGGTCCTCTTAAATATCTCATCCTTTTCAGCCATCAAACCTCCTCTATTATTTAAGGGTGATCATATCAGCAATAAAGGCAATGATCAATACTATAGATTTCCATATATAACAAATTACACGGCGTTATCAGTCGAAATCCTCGACGGCGTACCGCTCAGTACGCCTTACTCGGATTTCTCCCTCTATCCTTGTGTAATTTATTATCTGAAAATCTATAATGTAATCTCGCCCTCATGGCAAGGGGATATCGCAGCGATTGGCGATATTAATGGCCAATCCCTTGAAGTCCTCATAACACTCCGAGACTGCATTCGCATGGGCGCCAATAGCGCCATCTGCAGGTTTCAGAAAGAATATGGGCTTACGAGCCTCCATAGCCATGGGCATCAAGCTACGGTAATGCCTGAGCATAAACAGACGATGAGCGTCCTTTTCAACAGTAGTTGGGACTTCTCTCCCCTCCTCACCTAGCACTGACTCCATGTAAACCTCCGGAATACGGGACATCCAACGTTCATAGGCCTTGACAGGTCGATCCATACGCATAGCATGCTGTATAATTACATAACCAGCAGGTTCCATATTACCTTCAGGTAGAATCAGATATTTATCTGGATTCTTTTTCAATCGCTCTTCCCATTGTCCTCGCCATTGTCGAAGGGTTGGTCCTAAGTTCTTTAGACCTTGCAATGACAAGAGATCTGGCGCAAGCGGAATAGTCACATATTGTGAAGCAATAATGGCAGCACGGTTGATAGCACCCAGATTAGGCCCCACGTCAATAAGGGCCAAATCTGCCTTTCTTCTCTCTGCAGCATCTACCAATATACGGAAAAAGGCGGATATAATTCGAAATGCAGACTCATCTCCATCATGGCAACGAGGCCATGCATCTGAAAGTTTGTCCTCAAATAGAGAAAGCCCGAGATCTCCTACTATCAAACCGATATTATCCTCAATATTCTCAACATGAGGTTCAGCGATATCTCCTGTTCCTTTCAAAATAGGTTTAATGATTCCTAGGATAGTTTCTGGATGTTCATTCTCAGGCCAGAGCTCTTCAAGGCGATCCTCATCAAGGAACATAGAGGTAAGATTTGCTTGTGGATCGAAATCTCCTGCTATTACCTTTATACCAAGGTCGGCATACATCCATGCGAGATGATATACCAACGAGGTTTTACCAACACCACCCTTGTTATTTAAAAAAGCGATGATCTTCATTGACATCTCTTAAGCGTAACCAACACCCCTGTCGGCTCAAACCTGAATTCCGGCTCAGGATTACCATTTTTCTGTAGTTCCTTACGTGCCAATGGGATACCCATGCCAAATCGCTGGACAAAACCAAGTACCTTCATTGCTTCGGCAAGTAATGGATTGCGGTAATCAGTCATACCTTGACCAAAATTTTGTTGATTGACATTCCCATACAGCCCCCCAGGATTGTAAATTTCGATCCTGTCAGAAAACCAATAGATTCGCGCAGGGGCATTAGTGGATTCATAGGTGCGGTGTAATACCGCATTACGACTGATCTGCTGTAACGCAACAATAGGATAATCAGGTTGTCTGATTTCAGTAGATCTATTTCGTACATCACCGGCAATAGAAATATTAGCACTCATAATTTCATCTAATTGATGTAATTGATCATATAAATGTCCTGTAATTTCCCTTTGATGGCGTATTGGGTCAGTGATCTCCTTACCATCAATGCGCAAAAACTGAATATATGCCCCTGGAATCCAGCGTAGAGGATCTTTACCAAATACAATGATAGAGGCGACATTAGGTATCCCATCACTAGTAATAAATCGTAGCGATGCAAATTGTTGTTCCAGCGACCTACGGTTGTCAGTAAGTATATCTGGTGCTACAGCAGAGGGGAGGTAGGAGCGACGAAAGAAGTCTAAATCCAATTCTTCCATTGTTGCCCTAATGACTGGATGTTGATCGAATGGAAGGGAGCCAGCTCGTCTCTTCTCGGATAGTATACGCTCCTCTTCCATTGTTGCTTGTGCATGACGTGGTCCAACTCGTATCCAAGTTCTACCTTTGTAACGGACTGGTGGGTTGTCAGATGGAAGCACCTCTATAACAGCAACTTCGCATCCATTCAAAATCCTTTTTTGAACAGTCATTATTGGAAAAGGGAGGATATTTCCATCTGAACGTATGTCAGAGAGGGTTCGTAACAGCTCATCTGTAATAGAAAGATTTGCGCAGGTACCATCATCATGAACACCAACAAATACTACCCCGCTGGGGAGGCAATGATCAGGCAGATTATTGGCAAAGGCACATATAGCCTGACTAATCTTATCCTTTTCGTGAATTGATGCCTTTCGTTCTACCCTGTCAGATTCAAGATCTACTATTATAAGGTCTTGGAGCTCTTTATCACTTAACATATTTCTCTCCCTCATCAATAAATAGGAAAGCCAAAATCTTATGGTTTATGTTTATATTATACAGTATGTAATCCATATTATGTCAAAAAAGGCAAAACTTTTCAATCCAACATACGCCTCTTAATCCTATCTTCTACCTTTTCCTTAAACACCTGTGGGCCTTGTACAAGAACATCTTTAATTGCCTCTTTCAGATCCCTTCTGAATCTATCCATATAATAATATTCCTCCTTATTAGATTTAATCCCAAGCCATGGATTCATTATGGTACATCTCAATACAAAGATCTCATCATCGCAAGATCTCATATCTCTATGATTATAGTTTAGGGGATTGGGTTTAAAATTCTCTGGATCAATCCCTATCAGCTCTAAATGATCATGCATACTGCTTTTATAATGATCTAAAAACCTTGCTTCCGGGGTTCCATATCCATCGTACTTAAATCTGGTATAGGAGATAATAAAGCTATGATCGCCAAGGGGCTTATCCTTGATAAATTTAAGATGGCTATATACCTCCTCAACAAAGCAATTCATATGAAGGAGGGACGGCTTATACCCTTTTTCTTGTAGATCCCAATTTAAAAGAAAACAGAGCATGTTCATATCTGGGGGATCGTTCAGTACCCTTAATTTTACCTGACCTTTAAGATGTCTTGATCCCAATTCTCCCTCTAATTCCTGTTGCAAATGATCCTCTAGATCATGTAGTATCATCAGAAGGGTATAGGTATTCTTTAATGCCCTTGTGATTAAGATTCCGTGCTTTGACTCATTTAATGGGAAGACCTTTGTAGAGAGCCAGCATGCAGCAGCGGCAGCACCTGGCTTTGATCCTTCAACAATGTAACTTCCGATAAAGGGCAAGGCAAGATATCCTGGATTAAAGGCAATCTCCCATTTTACCCTTCCATCTTTAAAAATAACTGCCCCTGCGGGATAAGGAATATATCCTAACTTGTGTGGATCGATGGTTACTGAATCTGCCTGATTAATTGATGTTAAGGCCTTTACAATATCTTCATCAGGAGGCCATTGAGGCATACTAGTCTTATGAATTCTTCCAGTGATCTTCTTTGGGGTTATGGGGTTATTAGTTTGATCACGGAAAAGAGATCGTATATACCCTCCATATGCTGCATCACAATGATGATAAAAGCCTAATCTATGTCTGAATTCCTTCCTGAATTCCTCAATCTTATGAATTGGGTCAATGGCTGCCTCTTCAGTACTTCCACATACCGAGATGACAGCAATAACAGGGACCCTTTTATTATAAAAATACTTCAATGCCTTGTGTAATACCTCTTCATCCATTCGGAAGTCTCTTTTTATCGGGATAGAGATCAATTGATCTTCTCCCCTACCAAGCCCTAATATCTCAGCCACCTTAGCCAGGGAATAATGCCTTGTTGATGGGACTATAATCACCCCTTGTTTGATCTGGTTCTCCTTTTTACTATTATCTCTAAATATCTCCTTTTGTGTTTCTATAATAAAGCGATGAAGGCCAAGTGTAGGGAGACTCACAGAAAGTATCTCTCTCTCAATAGTGTCTTGAAGCCCCTTCCCTCCAATATCATAAGAGACCTTTAGAATCTTTATACGTAGGTCCAATATCTCTGGGGGTGATAGATTTAGAAGTTGCCATGCTGTTAGCTCTATTACATGGGTATCTCCTATCTTAACCTCCTTCTTTATCTCTTCATGCCGATCAATGACCCTCCTTATAGCAAGGGGTAGATATTTCAGATTTCTTGCTACCCAAAGTACCTCCAGGTTTGCTACAGTACCACCAGAACAGATATGTCCCCATGCCCTGTCTTGTTCATATTCCAATAGGGTCTTAGGGTCTTTTCTCATCTCGTATGTCTTATATCCCAATAGGGATGCCAATTCCTTTCCAAACTCTATCTCTAACTCTGTTGTCTCTGGTGAGGCCTCTTCTGTTATATTGTTTGGGTTATAAAGCATGGCAGCAAAATAACCAACAATACCTGTTATTAATTGATCACTGAGCATATGCCCGATATAACGAGGGTTAGAGAATGGGATATCATTCCTTTTAAGTTTTCTAAGGAGATCGTTAAGGGTTTGAGAGAGCTCTCTTCTGTTTCTTTCAAATTCCTCTCCCCTCTTATCTTCCTCTCTGATTACAAATGGATCTTCTGGATGAAAATTCCTACGCCAAAATATATGGTCTCGTAAGACATCAGTAATGAGTTTTTCTACAAGATCGGCATTCTCGGCCTGAGGGCCTAAGAACATTGTATCAACAGTTGCCCTTTCTAATCGGTTTATCCTTTGTTTGATCTTTTGTTTAAGATATTCCATATCCTCTTTGCTAAGCCCTTCAGCCATTAGATCCTCTTTAGACATATCCTTTTTGATCAGATCATCTATGGTGTGGACACCGCATCTATGTAGCTTCTTAGCTATATCTAGACCTGATAGTTCAACAAGCTCTTCATTAATAACATTTCCTTCCATTGACTTTATGCCTCCTTTTAAGGAAAATATTATTTGAGGTCTTTAAAGATTAAGTGGCAGTGACAGTGGATAGTGTCAGCAAGGTATCAGTAATGGGCGGTACTGGATTCGAACCAGCGACTTCTACCGTGTGAAGGTAGCACTCTCCCGCTGAGTTAACCGCCCATCATTTTAAGTAATTGTATGTAAAATCCTTGCTTTCTTTTTTCTCGCCGATTTCAATAAATCATCAACCGAAACATTAAGAG
>JACRGM010000084.1 GCA_016212345.1 Nitrospinota bacterium | reverse complement strand
CCGGCATATTTATCGGATATGTATTTGACGAATAACAATACCAGAACATAGTCTTTGTATTGCGAAGCATCCATCCCCCCGCGAAGCTCATCGCAACTTGCCCATAGGGAACTATAGAGTTCAGATTTCTTTATGGCCATGTTTCACTTTTATACCTTTTCCATATTTTGCAATATTATATAAGGCAAGGGGGGTGCTGTCAAACCTTTTTCATTGAAAAACCTTTGAAATCAGCAGGATGCTTTTGTAAAATTTCAACAAATTTTGATCTCACCGAGAACTTCTGCATTATAAAATTTTTGCTTTACAATTCAGAAGCAATGTACTAAACTTCTCTTTCAGTAACACATCTTTAGGAGGTTTGCAATATGGTTAACGAGAAGGAGAAGAAAGGGCTGAATAGAAATGAGTTTTTAAAGTTATCAGCCATAGGTACTACGGTTATTGCTGGAACGAATATAGGGGGAGATATACTTACTGCCACAGAAAGGACAGAAGATATTGAAACAGCAAAAAAGGTGGGCAGGAGATGGGCCTTTATTATTGACCTTGATAGGTGTATTGGCTGTAAGGCATGTGCCATTGCCTGTAAGGTAGAGTTTGATACAAGGCTTGGTCTCTTCATGTCTCAGGTGATCTATTATGAATATGGAGAGTATCCTAATACAAAACGTAATTTCCTCCCATGGCTCTGTAATCACTGTGAATATCCACCTTGTATTAATGGATGTCCTGTTGAGCCGATTGATGCTGAATTCAATGGAATAAGATTCAAAAAAAAGGCAACCTACAAGAGACCTGATGGTGTTGTTATGGTTGATGAGGATAGATGCATCGGTTGTGGTCTCTGTATACAGAACTGCCCTTACAATGTTAGGTTCTTTGATCCAGAGAAAAAGGGAGGTGCAAACCCTGATACCAACCATGCCTCCAAATGCGACCTTTGTGTACATATACTTGATGCAGGGGTTGTCCCTTGCTGCGTAAATACCTGTCCAGCAAGGGCAAGGCTTATAGGTGATCTGAATGACCCCAATAGCGAGGTCTCAAGATTACTGAAGAGAGATAAGGCTGAGGTCCTCCTTCCTGAGAAGGGGACAAAACCTCATGTATTTTATATCGGGAAGTATAAAAAAAGGATTAATAAGGGACTCAAAAAGGGTGAAGACATCAGAATAGAGGCCAATAGCGAGTACCAGATTAAGGTATGGAAAGAGGGACCTTATTATAAGGGGACCTTATAAGGAATATATGAGATCTAACGAACTAAGTAGAAGGGATATTATAAAGATAGGGGCATTAAGTGCCATTGCCCTTAGCTCTCTTAGATTAAATAGGGCCGAGGCCAAGGGGGTGACGCTGAGAGGCAATATGGATCCCCTTCAGTGGGGTGGTAAAAATATCTCCCCTGACACGAAAAATGAGAGAAAAGCTATCCCCTCTGCATGCTGGCAGTGTGTTACAAGGGATGGTATTATTGCCTATGTTGAAGATGGGAGGGTAGTGAAGTGCGAAGGAAATAGAAAACTGCCAAGGACTAATGGTGTAATCTGTGCTAAAGGTCAGGCTGGTATAAATCAGGTGTATAACCCTGATAGGCTCCTATACCCAATGAAGAGGGTCGGTCCTCGGGGGAGTGGGAAATGGAAGAGGATATCCTGGGATGAGGCAAAGGGAGAGCTGGTCTCTAAGATGAAGAGACTCAAGGATGAGGGACGGTCTGAATACCTTATGTTCCATTATGGGAGGATGAAGGATACCACAAGTACCATTGTCAAGGACTATTTCCTCCATGCCTATGGTAGTGGAACTATGGGTGACCATACAGCAATATGTGAAGGAGGTAAATGGGTAGGTCAGGAATTGACATGGGGTAAACATTATGAGATGTGGGATGTAAAGAACACCAATATGATCTTAAACTTTGGTAGTAATATCTGTGAGGCCCATACAAACCATATCCCAGTTGTACAGAGACTAGTTGAGGCAAGGGCGAGAAGTGCAAGGATGTATACCTTTGATGTCAGACTTTCAAACACTGCTGCAAAATCAGATGAGTGGATCCCTATAAGGCCTGGTACTGATTCTGCTGTTATCCTTGCCATGTGTAATGTGATCATGGAGAAAGGCCTGTATGATGAGAGGTTTATTACAAGATGGACAAATGTCACTATTGAACAGCTTAAGGATCACCTCAAGAGGTTCACCCCTAAATGGGGAGAGAAAGAGAGTGGGGTACCAGCCAAAAAGATAAGGAGACTTGCTGTTGAATTTGCAAAGGCAAGACCTGGGGTTGCAATCTCCTACAGGGGCCTTGTTGCCCATTATGCTGGTACTAATAATGAGAGATGTCTCATGATGCTTAATACCATTTGTGGATATATCAATCTACCAGGGGGATTCTGCCAATCTGTAAGTGCAGAATGGAAGGACTCATTTAAAGAGGGATTCAAAAAAAGGTATCCCAACAAACCTAAAGAGCTTAAGATCGGTTATGGAAAGGGGTTGGATATCGCCTATCCTAACCACAAGGTAAGCGAGCTTGTGCTAAAAGAGATCAAGGATGGTTCTTACGGAAGGCCTGAGATATACTTTGTCTACTGCTATAATCCCCCTTATGTAAATGGTGAATGTCAGGAGAATATCAATATCTTGAAGGATGAGGGTATAATCCCAAATCTCTTTGTCTATGATGTGGCCTATAGCGAGATTGCCTCTCTTGCTGACATCATCTTCCCTGCAGCCACCTATCTTGAGAGGTGGGATGCCATGAGCCATGCATCTGGGGAGCAAATCCATGAGTTCTTTATAAGACAACCAGTAGTAGAACCCCTTGGAGAGAGTAAGCCCCTAACAGAATTCCTCTGTGAGATAGCGCCAGAGCTCGGTATTGAACTCCCATTTAAGGATCATAAGGGGCTTGTAAAGGCCTATTGTGATTCAACCCCAGGTGTCAAGGATGCTGGTGGCTTTGACTATATGCTTAAACATGGTGCATGGTATGACCTCAATGAAAGTCCCCAATACTATCAACATGAGAAGATATTATCTAATGAGGAACTAGAGGACACAAAGGTGGATGAAAAAACAGGGGTTATCTATAAGTCAACTGAGGAATATCCTACTTATGACACCGAGAAGGGTAAAAACTATGTAGGTCAGATGATTGATGGAGTGGCATATAAGGGGTTTAAGCCTGATAAGATCGATAGGGGAAGTGGTGGTAGACTCGCTATCTACTCAGAGCCTCTCAAGAAGAAGGGCTGGGATCCAATGCCTACATACTATCCAATACCTGAACATCAGAAGCTCTCCGATGATGAGCTGATTCTTACCACATTTAAGGTAAGGAGCCAGACGCAGTCAAGGACACAGAACTGTAAGCTCCTTAGTGAGGACTACCATTCAAACCCTGCATGGATCAATCCTAATACTGCTGATAAACTGGGGATCAAGGATGGCGATGAGATAGAGGTGAGATCCACTGTAGGTAAGATTGTGACAAAGGCAAAGGTAACAAATGGGATCCACCCATCAGTCTTAGCTATCTCGCACCATTGTGGTCACTGGGAGTATGGCAGGTATGCCTCTGGCAATAAGGCCCCAGAGGCTAGGGACGATGATATTGACCTTAAATTTAAATGGTGGACAGGGAATGGTGAAACCCCCAACTGGGTTATACCGAACTCTCCTGATCCAATTAGTGGTCAACAGAGATGGATGGATACTGTTGTTAAAGTGAGGAGGATATAGATGAAAAGAGGATTGAATGAGCAATTAACAATGAATGGAGGATATAATATGATAAAAAAGGTTATTTCTGGTTTATTAATTAGTTTGTTAATAGGTCTGTTTTTGATATCTGCCTGCAAAAGGAGAACAGAGGAGAAGAAGGTAATAAATATAGTCGGTTCAACAACTATCTTACCTGTAGCAACCAAGGGGGCTGAGGAGTTTAAAAAGATACATCCCAGAGTAGACATATTGATCTCAGGTGGGGGTTCAGGGGTTGGTGTAAGATATATGGCAACAAATATGGCAGACATTGGAATGGTGTCACGCCATATATCTAAGGAAGAAAAGGAGAATTTCCCTGATGTAGATTTTAATGTTATACCTATAGGCAGGGATGCAGTGACATGTGTGATCTCATCAGAGATATACAATGCTGGGGTAAAGATACTCTCTCTCAATGACATAAGATCCATCTATAGCGGTGAGGTTACTAATTGGCAGGGCATTGGTGGACCTGATAAGGATATCCTGGTTATAGATAAAGAGAGTCATCGGGGCACTAGACATGTATTTATGGAGGTAATATTTGGTGATCCCATGGCAATAGCCAAAGGGGCAAAGATCGTTACAGGGTCAAATAATGAAGAACAGACAGCAATAGCACAGAGTGACTGTGCTATCGGTATGCTTTCAAATGCATGGATGAATGAGGATGTAAAGGGTGTAGGGATAAAGATGGAGGATGGGAATATAATCGAGCCTACGCTTGAAAATGTAAAAAAGGGGACATATCCTATAGCCCGTGATCTGACCTTTGTCACAAATGGGAAACCCACAGGTATAGTAAAGGAATTCATCGATTTCATGGTCGGTCCAGAGGGACAAAAGATCGTTTCAGAGGAGTATGTCCCGATTATATAGTCAACATTGGGAGGAGGAGAATACGATGAAGGTAATAATTGAATTATTGATACTAATATCCATAACCATTATAACCTTTATCCCCACTTATATCTTGGGTGCTGATTTGAATCTTCATGGTCAATATAGGATCAATTATTATGCAGAATCTAATAGTGATAAAGATCTCTTTGGCGATAATGTATCTGCAGCACGACTGAGGTTTCGGCCAACCTTTGACTCTGTAATAAATGACGATATAAGCGCACATCTCCAATTTAACATAGGTCATATAAAAGATGGTCTATTTAACCACCAATTTGATACTGATGAAAATCCTGCATTTGGTCTAAGACATGCCCTTATTAAGGCAAGACTTACTGAAGGGATAACAGGTGTTGCAGGGGTAATTCCTCTATCTGATAAGTTTGGTGACACACTATTCAGTAGTACCTGGGATTTTAATCCGCTGGGATTGGAGTTTATATGGGAGATAGAAGATATCAATCTAAGATTGGGTACAGGGAAGGGGATTGAGGGGGTAGAAAGAGAGAATGATGATTTTGATTCCTATTTATTAGACCTTGATTATAAAGGTATTGGTGGTTCATTTTACTACTTCATAGCAGAAGAACCTACTAGTCTAAGGGAGATAGGAGGGGCAGACTTCACAGGAACCAATCTCACCCTGGCTGTATACGGTCTTAGAGGGGAGAGGGATCTTGGATGGGTCAATATCTCTGGATTTATCATGGGAAGTTTATACAATGAGGAAAATGCAATAGATGGTATGGATGATCGCTCCGCTAACGGAGTCGCAGGCAAGTTAGCGATCAGTATACCCATTGATACTTTAAAGATTGGTGTAATGGCAATATATGCCATGGGAGATAATG
>JACRGM010000083.1 GCA_016212345.1 Nitrospinota bacterium | reverse complement strand
TCTACTTGAAATTAATTATTGTTTTCAATTATTACTTCCTCTCCCCTTTGGGGAGAGGATTGAGGTGAGGGGGAGAGGGGACTTTATCTAAATTTATTCTGATGGCTTACTATTGTATTAATTTATAATGCCAAATCTAACCGTACAGGTCGAAAAATAGTGAGATGAATATTTTTACTTGACATAAGTATTACTATAGCTATACTATACGAAATAGATGTTTGATCTGATTCGATTATCAATAGCATTAATACTCATCCTCTTTCTCCTCAGAAAAAAATGGAATGTTGGATATGTATTGATGACAGCATCAGGTTTTCTTGCTCTCCTCTATCTCATGAAGCCGTCAACTATATTGCTGGTCATTAAAAATGCACTAACAGGAAGCATTACAATAAAGCTACTTATTGCCCTTACCTTCATTAGAATCTTTGAATTTATCCTCAGGGATAAGGCCATTCTTAAAAAGATGATGGAGTCAATGAATGGGCTTTTTCATAATAAAAAGTTAGTAGTCATATCCATGCCACTCCTTATAGGGATGCTCCCATCTGTGGGTGGGGCCTATTTTTCAGCACCGATGGTGGATGAGGCTACCAGAGACCTATCCATCACCCCGGAAGAAAAGGCCTTTGCCAACTACTGGTTCAGACACCCCTGGGAGTTTATACTCCCGCTATATCCGGGTATCATCCTTGCCTCTGTTCTGACCTCCATCGAGTTGAGAATATTTATAATCCTTAATCTCTCCTATGCGATCACGATGTTTCTGGTTGGCCTCTGGGGCATCAGAGAGATCAGAGGAAGGTATAACATATTGGAAGAGGTTTCTATGAAAGGGCTCTGGAGCTTTTTGCCTATTATTATCCTTCTTGGACTTGTGATAATAGGACACATAGAGCTCTATCTCGCCCTTATTATCCTGATCGTTATGCTAATAATCTATTTTAGGTATCCACTGAGAAAGACGACTGAGGCCTTCAAGTATGGTCTCTCAAAAGATGTAGTGGTACTTATCATTGGGGTGATGTTTTTAAAGGAGGCACTTGAGGTCTCTGGTGCCGTTGGTAATATTAGCAAATTCTTTTATGAGAATAATATCCCCATGATACCGATACTCTTTTTTCTCCCCTTCCTTACAGGACTCCTGACAGGAATAACAGTTGGCTTTGTTGGCAGCACCTTTCCTCTAATAATGAACCTGATAGGTAATGCCCCCCATGCCTTCACCCACGCCTTCATCCTTGCCTTTGCTTCCGGATTTGTTGGCGTCCTCCTTTCACCTGTACATGTATGTCTCATCCTCACAAAGGAATATTTTAATGCTGATATATGGGGTATCTACAAAAAGACCATCCCTGCGGCAGGTGCTGTGATGATAGTGGCTGTACTGGAGTTTTTGTTTTGGTAGGGATGGAGCTATAGATTTTCAGATAATAAATTACACGGCGTTATCAGTCGAAATCCTCGACGGCGTACCGCTTAGTACGCCTTACTCGGATTTCTCCCTCTAGCCTTGTGTAATTTATTATCTGAAAATCTATATTTTTACCTAATTGAACAATTTTTAATATTGCTTTTTTTATTGATAGATTGCTATACTAAACTAAATTTAGAAATAGAAATACAGAAGATGATCGTAACAAGACAAAAGCCTTTTGAAGAGATATTGAGATACATGGAGGGAGAGGAATCTATCTATATTATAGGATGTGGGGAGTGTTCTACCCAGTGTCATACAGGTGGAGAGGAAGATTTAAAGGATATGAAAGAGAGATTAGAAGGTATGGAAAAGGAGGTAATAGCTACTACACTGATTCAGGCCCCATGCCAGGAGCTTGATACAGAAAGGGTATTAAGGAAAAACAAGGAGGTTGTAGCAAGTAGTGATGGCATCCTTGTACTTGCATGTGGGGCAGGGGTCCAGGCTGTTAGTGATGCAGTAGACCGTCCTGTGCATCCTGGCTGTAATTCTATGTTTCTTGGAAATATCAGACGTCATATGCATTTCTATGAGAAATGCTCTATGTGTGGGGAATGTGTGTTGAATGACTATGGTGGTATCTGTCCTGTTACAAGATGTCCTAAGGGGCTTATTAATGGGCCATGTGGTGGGATTATAAATGGGAGGTGTGAGGTAGGTTCTGAAAGGAGATGTATCTGGGTAGTTATATATGAGAGGATGGAGAAGGGGATAAAGGTGGATGGATGGAGGGGTATCTATCCTCCGAAGAACTATGGGGTCTATGTGAGACCAGGAAAGATAGAGTGAAGTAGCCAAGAGCCAAGTTACCGAGTAGCCAAGACTTGGTAAGGCACTTCGCAGAAATAAGTTGTACATATGGCGCAGAATTTTGGTTCGTCTTCAAGGCGCACCAAAGGGCGCATATTATTAATATGTAACCTTTGGTGCAACGCTGAAGACGGAACAAAAGACAAGCCAGATGTGCAAGTTATTTCTG
>JACRGM010000082.1 GCA_016212345.1 Nitrospinota bacterium | reverse complement strand
GCACCAATAAAGGTATATTTCACAGTATCTGAACTGGGCAAATTAGTATTCTGCCCGTATTCTACAGTAAGAGTTGAAACACCATTATTATACCCCTCAATCCATAGATTATCTTTAATATTATTAAACTCAGACCACTGGATTGAATTTGAAAGATCCCAAGTCTTCTCATTGATATCTACCAAGACCTTATTGACCGATCCTTTGGTTGATCTCTTCCATACTCGTATCTTGGTATCACTTCTCCTTAATATCACTTTACCACTCTCAAGGAAAGGTTCCAAACTAATTGTAACATGTTTAAGATCATCCTCATTAATAACAGGACCATCCTCATCTTTATCAGCTATAGGACTCCCAAATAGTGTATTTGCATTGTCATTATCTATATTGTAATGCACATAGGCACCAAGGGTCTCTTCATTCTGTTCAGTCACAATACCATCAAGGTCAGTAGCAGATAAATCCGCCTTAACGACAATATTTACAATAATATTATCATTTTCTTGTGTCTCTATCTTCCTTGTATCACCCACATAAATAGAGATAACCGATTTATATCTTCCATTTGGCACGAGATTACCTAACATGTCTCTCCCATTCCATTGAAAGCTGGGGTTGTATATATATGGAATTGAGGGGAATGGATTAGTATCGATCTCTCTATACAGGGTAACATTATAAGAATCTCTGATCTCAAGGTGGATATTCACGCCAGTAAAATAATACCATAAATATTTCAGGCTAAGATAATACTCAATATCAACACGATCCTCCCCTATCCCCTGTTGCACTGATACCCCTGTCTGACCTTCTCCAAATGTCAGTATCGCTGGATATGCCTCTGTTGGTGAAATAATATAGATAACACCCTCGCCAATTATCCCTGAGACCTCCATACTATCATCACTCTCCTGGCCTCCCTCATCCACTGTCCTGACAACATAATAATAGACCTGTTCAGACTCAACATCTGTATCTATATAGGAAGTCCCTATTAAAATACTACCCCCATTTACCGGTATTGGAGAATAGAGACCACTCGATGTGCCCCTGTAGATATTATACCCTGCAATATCTGATTCATACACTGAATCCCAATAGATAAATAGTTCCCTCTCCTTCTCTGTCAGCCTAACATAAAATGGTGGTAATGGCTTACTATCTTCTGCGCCTGGGGTAACTGAAACCTCAGAGGAGATTGGCCCCTCATTCTCATCATAGTCGAGAGCGCTAACTGCATAATAATAGGTTACCTTATTCGTGAGACCTATATCTGTATAGTTCGTCCAATAGATCGGATAATCGCCATTTATCTTTTTATATCCCGTACCAGAGGTACGTCTATAGATATTATACCCCAGCAGATCATATAGATAGCTCCCATCTGTATTTGTGCTGGGAGGAGACCACCATAGATCCACAGTGGTGTCCCCAGGACTTGCGGTTAACCACTCTGGCGCTGATGGGGTTATGGCATCAGTTGGCCTTCCAAAGACCACATTGGACAAGTCACTCTTATTCCCATCTATATCCATTGCAATGACTACATAGTAATAGGTATATGAACCATCTAGTCCCTCATCAATATATGATGTCAAGTTTGTATCCACTGGAAAACCAAAATCACAATTTATCTCAGATACTGAGGCATCATTTGTCAATCTGTATAAGAGATATGTAACAGGCTCCCTACTGTCATCTGTAGATTGTGTCCAGCTTAGTCTCAGATCATCGCCTGAGGAATATGCAGGGGTTGTTATACTCAATCCTGGCGTTGTTGGGGGTTCATCGTCGCCTGTCAATTTAATACACGCAGTATTAGAATCCGTACTCCATATATATTTCCCATTGATATAGTATTCAGCATAGACCCTAAAGCAGTAATTGGTATTTAATTCAAATCCAGGGATCGTGATATAGGGGTCGTATGAGTAGCCAATATCCTCATATCCCCCAGATACCTCCATGGATACGATGTAGTTCTGAAGAAAGGTTGTATCTAATGGTGGACTCCATTCCAGATATATCGATCCAATACTATAGCCCGATTTGGCTATCAGATCAGATGGAGAGTCAACAGCCTGCTCCCATGTGAAGGAGGCGATCATACTGTTGTTACCTTCATCTGTCTCAAAAAGTTCGTCATAGTAATCAGCAATAAATTCGATATTATGTGAACCTGGTGTCATAATGCCATCAGGAAGTGTGATAGAGATAATCTCATGGGTCCTGGCAGTGATGCCCATGGATAAATAATCCTCCATAGGGTATCCATCAACAAATAGCACAGTATAGAAGCTATCTGCATCTGTATAGTTAAGATTAGTTACTCTGGCGCTTATCGTTGTAGACTCGCCACCAGCCATTGATGTTGGGGTATATATCTCGGTAAGTTCCAGGTCAGGGAGTGAACAGGAGGTATCTGAATCAACACACCTGGCGCTATCCTCACAATAGTATGGTCTCTCTGGTGGACAGCAGTAATATTCATCATTTACACATTGTCCTACGGCCTGGGGATCTGCGCAGACATGCCAGTATCCACCACAAAATTCAACGATATCGCATATCCCTATTTCATCAACGCAGACAGGTTTATCTATACAGAAATAGGGATAATCATAAGGACAACAGGCCAAACCCTCTTCTGTACAGGTCGGCTCTCCATCACAGATATAATATTCTCCATTACACTCCACAATATCTTCACATGCATAGAGTATCTCTATGCAGACATTATACTCTTCACAAAATTGGGGATAATTGTAGGGACAGCAGGCTAATCCTTCATCAGTACAGGTCGGTATCCCATCGCATAGATATATCCCTCCATTACATTCTATTAGATCAGAGCAGTCTGTCCCATTCGGTACGCAAACATCAAAGTTATCGCAGAATTGGGGAGAATCATTAGGGCAACATGCTAGCCCTTCATTTGTGCATGTAGGCGAACCCTCGCAGAGATAGATCTCGCCATTGCACTTAACAAGATCATTGCAGTCTATCCAGTTCTCAACGCATACATCAAAGTTATTGCAGAATTTAGGAGAGGCATTAGGACAGCAATAAAAACCTGATGGGATACAATTTGGGGATCCATAACATATGTAATAGTACCCATTACATTCGTATATATTCGCACATTCATACGAATCTTGTGTACAGGTATCGAACTCTGCACAGTAATAAGGATAAGCAGATGGGCAACAAGCAGGTACTACACCAGCATAGCAGGTAAATACACCACTACAACTATAGCAAACTCCCCCACACTCATAAGGAAAGTCTGGAGGACATTGGGCATAGACATTCAGATTAATATAAAATAGAGAGATAAATAATATTCCTACGAAGATCGGTATCCTCTGATTAATCTTCATCTGTATACTTCTATCTCCCACTAATAGTTCACCACAGAGGTTAATTCACTATCATTGTTTTATTAATCGGCATAAACCACTACCAAATACAGAGACAATTTCTTGCGATTTTGAGCTTGAAATATTCTCATTTTCTGCCTATAATTTTATTTACAAATCTGACATTCAAAAGCGGTTTCTTATAGCTTTAGGGGCTCGCTCAGGGAGCGATCTCCCTATTTCGTCCATTATTTATCTCTTTCGTGCAAAGAATGTCATCCCTAAAGTAAATCTGGATGTCTTATATCCTGTTTTCCCCACGATCCTTGCCTCCACGAAACCTGTCCTTTCCATCATAGTCAGGAATGACCTTCCTGGTATAGCTCCGCATATTCAATCAGACCATGTGCCGAGTTTTGCCACCTCCTCATGAGAAATCCCATCTTCTAGTGAGATATCTGCAATCTGAAATCGACCGCCCGCTTTAAGAACCCTGTAGGCTTCTGCAAGGACCTTTTCCTTTTCAGGGCAGAGATTGAAGACCCCGTTAGAGATAATAACATCAACAGACTCATCTTCAAGGGGAATCTCTTCTGCAAGGCATTTCCGGAATTCCACATTTTTTAGTCCTAACTTTGTCCGATTCTTTTCAGCCTTTGTAAGCATCTCCTCAGTCATATCAATACCGATGACCTTTCCTGATGGCCCCACGAGCTGGGCAGCAATGAAGCTATCAAACCCTGCTCCTACGCCGAGATCCAAGATGGTCTCTCCTTCATGGATAGGCCCTAACAAAAGAGGGTTTCCTACCCCTGCAAAAGACTCAGTTACACTTGTGGGTAAACTCTCGATATCTTGGGTGGCATACCCCAATCCCTTTGCGCTCTCTGCCCCAATGGGAAACCTTTTTTCTGTTTCAGGCGCCTTGGCGATCCGAGCAAAACGTTCCTTTACCATCTTTCGGATTTCATTATGATTCTCTACCATTTGATCATCCTCCCCCTCCTTAAGGACAGGTCAGGGAGATAAAAAACCGCTTTTTGGGCGAGCAGGCATACCTTATTTGACATTTATAAAGGCAAAAATTCTATTCTATTGGTATATGAGCATCCATATAAAGCTTAATAGCCACTATAATACCCCACAGGCTTTTAATCTTTCTTTCAAGAGAGATTTTTTTAAAATTATACCATAGATAATGAAATAGCTCTTTATTATTTTTAGTGTGATAAAAAAGGATGAGCCTTTCTTATAACCGTATCCTCATATATCCTCATCAATTCACTATCTGGGACCGGGCATTTCATTGATACAGCACTCTTTTTTACCTTTTGGAGTATTATAATGCTCTCCCCATTGTCAATCTTGATGCCGAGTTCTCTGAATCTATCTATAATGGCATGTCGGCCTGAATGTTTTCCTATTAAAAGCCTTCTGACATTACCCACCTCTTCAGGGGGAAAGGGTTCATAGGTAATAGGATCCTTAAGTACCCCATCCACATGTATACCTGATTCATGGGTAAAGACATAGTTACCTATAATCGCCTTCCATGGATGGAGTTCT
>JACRGM010000078.1 GCA_016212345.1 Nitrospinota bacterium | reverse complement strand
TGGGCTATCCCTGTCTTTGTACTGTGTGTCTTGGCACCACCTAGCTCCTCCTTGGTAACCTTTTCATGGGTTACAGTCTCGATCACATCTGGCCCAGTGATAAACATAAAACTTGTATCTTGGACCATGAATATAAAATCTGTCAAGGCAGGTGAATAAACAGCCCCCCCTGCACACGGACCCATCACAGCAGATATCTGAGGTATCACCCCAGAGGCAAGGGTATTTCGTAGAAATATCTCTGCATAGCCAGCTAGGCTGACTACCCCTTCCTGGATACGGGCCCCACCAGAGTCGTTAAGTCCAATGATAGGAGCACCATTTTTGAGTGCTAGATCCATTACCTTACATATCTTTTTTGCATACGCCTCACTAAGGGAACCACCAAAGACAGTAAAGTCTTGGGCAAATATATACACTATACGATCTCCTATCTTCCCGTATCCAGTAACAACCCCATCTCCAGGTATCTTATTCTTCTCCATCCCAAAATCACGACATCTATGCACAACAAACTTGTCTATCTCCACAAAGCTCCCATCATCAAGAAGGAGATTGATCCTCTCCCTTGCTGTTAACTTCCCTTTTTGGTGCTCCCTTTCAATGCGATCTTTTCCACCCCCAAGCTCTGCCTCTTGGTGTCGTCTATGTAATTCCCTCAATTCTTTTGAGAGTCTCATAAATCCCTCGTAATGTAATGTAATGTTTATTTGTTAATATTAATCAAAAAGGGTGATCAAAGTCAACTTTTATCAATTTTTTGTTGACATAAAGGAATGTTGGATTTAAAATTTAAGAGACTCAAGGAATAAGCTCTCTTATTTTTTTAACTATAACTGTGCCGAGATAGCTCAGTCGGTAGAGCAGAGGACTGAAAATCCTCGTGTCGGCGGTTCAATTCCGTCTCTCGGCACCAAACTCTTGACGCCAAACAAAATTAAGGTCTTACTGTCATCTACCACACAATATCAAATGACAAAAATTCAAAATCTATAGATTTTCAGATAATAAATTACACAAGGTTAGAGGGAGAAATCCGAGTAAGGCGTACTGAGCGGTACGCCGTCGAGGATTTCGACTGATAACGCAGTGTAATTTGTTATATGGAAATCTATATTAGCCCTTCCTTTATATGCATTACTATACACACCGTAGAATCTAATAATCTGTTCACCCTTATTTGGTATATGTGATACCAGAGGAATATAGCTCCGCTCTCTGGATTACATTTTCTGCTATACCTTCTCATTTATTTAATATATATCAAAAGATGGTAGTGTCAAATTACATTTGGCATTTGAACTTAGCACAAATCCATAAATTCGTCAAAATATTTGGAATATAATTCCATAAAATATGGTTAATTTAAGAATTTTTAAAAGAGGAGGTAATTTTTTGTCCCCCATTAATTCATAAGAAGGAGGCATTAAGATGTTCGACCTCGTGATATTGGAAGTTGCTATTGGTTATTTTAATTTGAGATTTGTTTGGAACTGGTTGACTTGCATAGCTAAGGGCTTGCCTGGCTGAGGCAGAGAGACATATCTCCCTTTTACCTTTAAATAATCTATCCTTTCTTTATCATAAGGATAATATGTCCCCTTGTATCTATTGAATCTTTCTATAAGACCCGGAAAACTATCAGAGGTTATGGCTATGATAAATGCAAAGAGGATACTTAAGATAAATGCTATGGTCAGCCTTATTAATGTCTTCCTTTTAATCCTCTTAATCCTCCTATTTATCCTCCATCCTCTTCTCTTCTTACCCTTCAATCTGACCTCTCATTTTCAATAACCTTTAATATAGATATCACCTATTTAATTAAATTTAAAAACCTTCTATCTATTTGTCAAGTAAGGAAGATAGAAAGCATCAATTTTGAGCGAAGTATTTATATTTTGAACTTAGGGCTTGGGAAAAAATAACTTCACATTTTCGCATCTCATCTTCAGGCCATCTTTGGACAGCCATGCTCAAAGGAGTAATTGCAAAGGAGCACGGACAAACAAGTTTGTCCATGCCACCCACAATCGCAAAATCCTCGATAATAGCACTGCTATATCGAGGATTTTGCTACCGAAGATCGGTCAAAGATGACCCAAAGATGGGATGCGAAAATGCCAAGTTATTTCTGACCTGTTCCTATGAATGAAAGATATTTCTGGTATTCAGGCATATTTTGACAATAGTTAACATGACAGGGACCTCAATAAGAGGGACTACAACTGTAGCTAAAGCAGCATTAGAAGAGATTCCAAATAAGGTAATCGCAGTTGCTATACCAAGTTCAAAGTGATTGCTTGACGCAATTATTGCACTTGGTGCAGCATCTGTATATTTTATTTTAAATATCTTACAAAAGACAAAGTATGTTACAAGAAAAACAATAATAAAGTTTCCCAATAATGGGGTAGCAATCATTGCAATTTTAAATGGAAGTCTTAAAATCAATCCCCCCTGACTGCTAAAAATAACGATTAGGGTAATTAATAAGGCTATTATTGAGATACGCTGCGTTTTGGGTAAAAATATTGTCTCAAGCCATTCTATCCCTTTTTTCTTGATTAATAATTTTCTGCTAAAATGACCGGCTATTAATGAGATTCCAACATACATAAATACAGTGATTAAGAGGGTTATAAAAGGGACCTTTACTGCATTCATATGAAGCAAAAAATTTGCAATAGGTGCATAGATAAATAATATTGTGATTGTGTTTATAGCAACCATTAATACTGTATGGGCGAGGTTCCCTTTTGCCAGATAACTCCAGACCAATACCATTGCAGTACAAGGCGCTATGCCTACTAGAATTATGCCACTGACAAATTGCGTGGCCTCTTCTAATGTCAGATAATTTAGAAATATCTTTTTTAAAAATAACCATGCCAAAAAAAACATTACCGGAGGTTGAATAAACCATGCTGTTATCCAGGTTATTAAAACTGCCTTAGGATTCTTGAAGGCCTCATGTATTCTTCCAAGATCAACCTTTAACATTATAGGATACATCATAAAAAATAAGCACATAGCGATAGGAATAGAGACAACATCCTTTATGGTTAATGAATCAATGATTTTAACAAAATCTGGAAAGTATTTTCCAACTATAATCCCTATCCCTATGAAGATAAAAACAACTAATGCCAAATATCTTTCAAGGGGACCGAGCTCTGCAATGTCTAAACTCGTCTCTAATTGATCGTTTGTAATTGCCCCCATCTCGACTAATGTTTCACCAATTAGTTTTCCTGTTTTTTGACTTGTTTTAGTTGCTCTTTCCAATTGGTCACTGGATATTAATTTATCCTTGACCAATCTTTCACCTATTCGAATTTTACTCTCTTCTTTTCGAATCTTTTTCTTACTATTTAACATCAACAATTCTCCTTTCTATAATTTAAGTTAATTTTAAAATCAAAAATCAATTTTCACTCTACTCTCAGAAATGCAATATTTATACCAGATACATAGATATGATATTTATTTTATATTAAATATAACAATAAACAAATAATTATAAAATTGTATTAAAAAAATATATAATATAAAACTTAATGCGGCCCTTGCCCGAACATCCTCATCCTCATCATCCAAGATCAGTTTCAAGTGCTCTATAGTTCTAATCCAATATTTTCTTTATTTTCATCTTTTTCTTACCTATACCATGCGCTTCATACCAATGCACTTCAGCAATATAAATCTCCCCATTTTGTAATCGGACTTTTGCAACGCCTTTCAATTTCCTCCAAAGTCCTTTTCCAAAGTCCTTTTCTATTAAGCCTATATTCTTATACCACGCAAAGGCTTTCAATATAGCTGAGGGATTACAGGATGTCCATAATTTCTATATTAACTTTTTTCAATCCATGATATAATATTTTTTAAAGAATATTATAGTCTTAAAAAGATGGGAATAGAAGAGATTCTCAACAGTTTTAAAGAGCACTTATTAACCAGCGATATTAAGGATAAGGTGGTTAAGATCATCCTTTTTGGTAGTCATGCCAAAGGAACTTCCACTATTAACTCAGACATAGATATCTTGATTGTTACTACTAATGGTAAAGATGTTGATAAATCTCTTATGGATAGAGTATATGAGTACATGATTGAATATAATGCTCCTCTTGAAGTTATCACATCAAATATTGATGATCTATTCTTATTACAGGATTTCTTTATTTATAACATAACTCGATATGGTATGGAGGTCTATTCGATGGAAAAGGAAGAGATAAAAAAGATGATGTTGAAGGATTTAGTGCGATTATCTGAGGAGTATTTAGAATCAGCAAAAGAGGTTCTAAACATGAATCGAATAAGATTGGCAATAGATGCAGGTTATAATGCTGCTGAGTTGGCAGCAAAGGCCCTTATCTTTTTAAAGGAAAACGATTTGCCAGGAAGTCATGGTGGCGTGGTCAGCCTATTTGGGCAATTATATATAAAGACTAAGGAAGTAACCCCCGAGATAGGACGGAATTTAAACCTATCTTTGAAGCTCAGGAATGAAGCCAGATATAAACCTAATGCATTATTGAGGAAAGAAGATGCAAAGAATACCCTAAAATTAGCTGAGAGCCTAATAAAGATTGTTTCAAAAAAAGATATATAAAAATCTATATAATATACTATTCAGGCAATCTATATTGTTAAGAAATTACTCATTATTATTAATATGTATATCAGTATTATTGTACAGTATGGGATGTAAGGGGAAGAGCGACGGTATCAAGGAGGAGAAGGATGAAATTGTGGCTTTAATAAACGGGAAAGAGATCCTATTATCTGATATAAACAGAGGGGTTAAGAAACTAACAAAAAGATACGGATTATATAAATCAATAGAGGAAGAGAGGCTTAAGGAGTTGAGGATGAGTGTCCTGAACGAGTTGATCGAGAAGACAATCCTCTTTCAAGAGGCAGAGAGAAAAGATATATCTGTAACCGATTCTGAGGTAAATAGCATGATCGAAGAGATAACGGATGACTATCCTGAAGGAAGGCTAAAAGAGAAACTAAGAGACGAAAAGATCAGTCTATATGAATGGAAAGAGAAGATAAAGGAGAGGGTTTTGATAAAAAAACTGATAACAGAGGAAGTAAACAAGGGGATAGAGATAAGTGATGAGGAGATGAGGGAGTATTATAAGGCAAACTCAGATAAATACCTTCAGCCGGTGCAAGTGCGGGTACTCCAGATCGTTGTAAAGACAGAGACAGAGGCTGAAGAGATATATCAGAGGCTTATTCGAGGTGATAATTTCGCCCGGATTGCAGGGGAGAGGTCTATTACTCCTGAAGGGAAATCAGATGGAGATCTCGGATTCTTTAATAAGGAAGAGATGCCAGAAGAATTTGATGTGGTTTTCAATCTCGAGGTAGGTGAGATCAGTAAGGTGATACAGACCCCTTATGGATTCCATATCTTTAAGGTCATTGAGAGGAAGGAGGCAAGGAAGATGGATTTTGATGAGGCAAGAGATATAATTAAGAGGAAATTATTAAAGGAACGGCAGGATGATAGGTTTAAGGAATGGTTAAAGGAGTTGAAGGTTAGATCAAGGATCATGATAAATGATAAGATACTTTCGTAAAAAGATAAATAAATATATCGCGAAGATAGGATACTCCTTACTCTCTACTCCTTACCCCTTACTCCTTATTATTGTTATCACTCTTCTCTTCCCTTCACAGTGTAGAGGTGAGATTGTTGACAGGGTTGTGGCAAAGGTAAATGAGGATATTATTACCTTGAGTGAGGTACAAGAAAGGGGCCTTTTAATCAGAGAAAGGATGAGGTCAGAGGGGAGGGATGATAAGGATGTAGAGCTTGAGGATATAGAAAGGATAGCCTTAGATACGATAATTACAGAAAGACTTCAATTACATCATGCAAAGGAGATTGGCATAGAGGTTACTGACGAGGATATTTATAAAGCAATTGAGGATATTAAAAAGAGGAATTCCTTGACAGATAAGATGTTTGAGATGCTTTTGGAAAAAGAGGGAGAGACGATTGATAATTATAGGGAAAGGATAAAGGAACAGCTTATCTTATCTAAGATAGTGGATTACGAGGTAAGAGGAAGGACTCGTGTTGATGATAATGAGATCAAGGGGTATTACGAGAATCATCTCGATTATTTTCTTATACCAGAGGAGGTGAATATAAGACATATCTTCTTCCTTTGTGATGAAAATGCAGGTAGTGAAGAGGAGGAAAAGGTTAAAGAAAAGGCGCTTTCAGTATTAAAAAGGATCCACAATGGTGAGGATTTTATTGAACTGGCAAAGATATATTCTGAAGACTCCTCTACATCTAGTGGTGGTGATCTCGGTTTTTTCAAAAAAGGTACAATGGCTGCCCCTCTCGAGAAGGTAGCGTTTAGTCTGAAGGTGGGGGAGATAAGCGATCTGGTTAGAACAAAATATGGTTTCCATATCATCAAGGTTGAAGGGAAAAAGGAATCAGCTCATAAACCGATAGATGAGGCTATGGAAGGGATAAGGAACAAGATATTTGCAGACAAGATAAAGGAGAGATACGATACTTGGATTGCAGAGCTTAAAGATACATCGTATATAGAGATAGTCATGCCGATGAAAGATGAAAAGGAAGAAGAGGACTCATTGATAGGTTCAATAGAAAAGAGAGGATTAAAGAGCCATGAAGAGGGATTATCTGATGTAGTTATCTCAGGAAGGGTTAAAGATATGTCACAAGAGGATGAACAATATAATGGAGAGATAATGAGGATAATTTGGGATTGGAAGGAGTCATGGGAGAGTAAGGATATTAAGAGGCATATGTCACTTTATTCTACAGAATTTAAGGTAGGTGAGATGGGTATAGAAGAGTGGATGAAAAATAGGGAGAGAAATAGTAGTATACATGATTATATCAGTATAACAATAAAGGATTTGAGGATTATAGACGATAATGGGTTTGTGCTAGCAACCTTTAAACAGGAATTCAAGTCTAATGTATACACAGATGTAGGTCTTAAGAGATTATATTTTAATAAAGAGAAGGATGGCTGGAGGATCATCAAAGAGGAATGAGGTTATAGATTTTCAGATAATAAATTACACAAGGCTAGAAGGAGAAATCCGAGTAAGGCGTACTGAGTAGTACGTTGTCGAGGATTTCGACTGATAACGCCGTGTAATTTGTTATATGGAAATCTATAGAGGTATATTATGGATTTGATTATAATAGGTTCAGGCACATGTGTTCCATCAAAGAGGAGGGGTTCACCAGGATTAGTTATAAAGACGGGGAGAAAGATACTACTCTTTGACAGTGGCTCTGGTACGCTGGGGAGATTGATTCAGATAGGGATCAGCTATAGAGATATTGATTATATATTTTACAGCCATATCCATCCTGATCATGTTGCAGATCTAGTACCTTTCCTCTTTGCCTG
>JACRGM010000072.1 GCA_016212345.1 Nitrospinota bacterium | reverse complement strand
TTCTTCATCTTCTATTACTGACAACCCTTTTCTATGTGGGGGTATATAAAGAGTTACATCCAAGACCCTCTCTGCACCTGGGATGAATAATCTCTGTCCTACCTTAAGATCTTTGGTATCTGAAAGGTGGTTGACCCTTATAAGTGGTCTTATATCAACCCCATATGTTTTTGCAATTCTCCATACTGTTTGTCCCCTCTCCACTGTATGATATACACCCTTTCCCCTTGTTCGAGAAGATAAATCACCTGTTGCACAACCTAATAAGAAGGAGAGGATTAAGATCAATCCCGTTAGAAAGCTTGGATATATTTTTTTCACCTCTAACGGCTTTCTTTCTAACGGGATCAATACAAATAGTTTATATATGATTCTATTATGGATCATATGTGTAATTTATTATCTGAAAATCTATAGATGATGCTATTTCAATAGCCTGATTATATCAATATATGTAGCAAACAACATCAAGGCAATCAATAAAAAGAGACCGATTTTAAATGCAAAATCCCTCCTTTTTATACTCACAGGTCTTCTGAAAATAGCCTCTATCAAGAAGAAGATAATATGTCCTCCATCTAGAATTGGGATAGGTAAAAGATTCATGATGCCGAGGATTATACTTACAGTAGATACAAATTGGATAAAACTCAGAAGACCAATATTGGCTACATCCACAGCTATCTTTGCAATACCAAGAGGCCCTGCTATATTATCAGAAGAGACCTTTCCCTCAATCATCTTGACAACACCCAAAACTGTAAATTTGATAAGCCTCCATGTTACCTCAAATCCCTTTAAGAAGGCTATTACAGGGTTGTATCTCTCTTTTATGATCTCCCCTTCTGCAATAATCCCTATTAATCCTACATCAATCTCCTCTCCAAATATATTCCTACTCTTCTCTGGGATTGGGGCAATTATAGTCTGGAAGATCTCTCCAGATTCCTTCTCTATCTCAAATCTCATCTCCTTACCAGGATTATTACGAATTATCCCTGCCAATGTTTCCCACTCATTAACCCTCTTTCCATTAACTCTTACAATCTTATCACCCTTCTTTATACCTACTATCATGGCAGGGGATCCCTCTTTTACCTCTCCAACCCGGGTTGACATAGTAGGAAAGCCAACCATAAAGACTATTGCAAATATCAATATAGCTGTAAATATATTGAAGAGGGGACCAGCAGAGACAATACTAAATCTCTTCCAGATAGGGGCCTCAGAAAATGATCGCTCCTTGTCCTCACACTCCTCACTTGGATCCTCACCAACCAATTTTACATAACCACCCAATAGGAATAGAGAAATAAGATATTCAGTCTCCCCTACCCTTTTGCCAATTATCTTGGGTCCAAATCCGAGGGAAAACTTTTCAACCCCTATCCCTAACATCTTTGCTATAAGAAAGTGTCCAAGTTCATGTATAAAGATCAAAGGACCAAGTGCAGCAATAACTATTCCTATCTTGTACCCCCATGCAAATAACAGATCAAAGGTGATAAAATCTAATACAAAAAGTGTCTCCATTTAGATATCTCCATAGATTAATTTACGATTTTCCTCTCAAAGAATCTGTCCAAAACAGGGATTTTGGTGGTCATATTATACCACAGAATTCTATCCTTACCCCTCCCTCATCTTCTTCAGAAGTAAGATATTTTCAGCATGACCTGTCATGTTAGCCTTAATTAATCCTTTAATAGGCCTCCCAAGAAGGTAGAAGTCCCCAATAATATCGAGTATCTTATGACGTACAAATTCATCAGAAAATCTAAGTGTAGTATTTATTACCCTTCCATTATCTAATAATATAACATTACTCAATTTTCCCCCACTTGCAAGCCCTTTTTCTTCTAATTTTTCAAAATCCTTCAAAAAGCCAAATGTTCGTGCTGGGGCAATCTCATCCTTGAAGCCCTCTTTACCCAAAAATTTATATGAATATTCTTGTCTTCCCACAGGAGGAGGATACTCCATTGTGTAATGGATAGTGAGATTTGGCCATGGTTCAATAGAGATAGTCCTTTTATCATCTAATGCACCCTTGACATAATAATAGCGATTTATTTCTAATTCTTTATTTATTGCCTCCTGCTCTTCAATCCCCCCATCCTCTATAAGCTTACAAAAATCCTTAGCAGAGCCATCCATGATCGGGACCTCATCCCCTATCTTAATAAACAAATTACTTATCTTATACATATGTAATACCGCCATAATATGTTCTATAGTCCTTACAGTTGTATATCCCCTTTTTAAGGAGGTGGCGTATTCAGTTGATTCGACATGATCAAGATGAGCTGGGACTACCTCGCCTGTGGATATATCACCAAATATTATCCCACTATTAGGAGGTAAAGGGGATAATATCAACCCTGTCTTCAACCCTGAATGTAATCCCTGTCCACAGAGGACAACACTCCTTTTAAGGGTCCTCTGCCGTGTACATCCTGAAGACCTTGTACCATTAACTACCCTTTCCTGAAATCCTATCTTCTGGTGAGTAAAATGATCGGTAACAAGAAGATCATCCTTTTTCATCTCAGCCCTTTGTATCCCTGCTATAATATTATCTTCATTAGGCAGACCTTCTATCTCTCCCTCTCCGATCTTCTGTTTATCCAAGGCATGATTTATAGTAAATATTATATTTTCTAGAGAGAGGGGCTTCTCTATAAAATCGAATGCCCCTAGTTTTGTTGCCATCACTGCAGTATCTATACTACCATGGCCTGACATTACAATCACATTTAGATCCGAAGTAAATCCTTTAATAGCCTTTAATATCTCAATACCATCCATTCCTGGTATCCATATATCTAGAAGGACAAGATCAGGCTGATCAGACTGAATTACCTCTAGTGCCTTGAAACCATCCATCGCTTTGGAGACCTTGAAACCCTCATCACTCAGGATCCCTTCTATAGAGGTAAGGATACTCTCTTCATCATCAACTATCAGGATATGGGCCTTCTTCTTTTTCATGCTGGTAATTTTATCACAAATGTTGTCCCTTTGGGCAGATTATCCTTTACCTTTATATAACCATTATGATCAGCAATGATTCTATTTGCAATAGCCAATCCCAGACCTGTCCCTTTTTTCTTTGTAGTAAAATATGGAAGAAACAATTTATCCCTATATTTGGGGTGAATACCCATCCCATTATCAGATACCTCTATCCTGACCGTTTTAGTGGAGACATCCATAAAGGTCTTTATCTCAATAATTCCACCACCATTTATAGCATGGATAGAATTTTCGATGAGATTGATAAAGACCCTCTTTATCTGCTCGGCATCTATCCTTATAAGATCAATTCTATGATCATATTCTGTTACCATCTTAATATCTTTATGAGATCCTCTGTAGAGTAAGACAACATCTTCTATAATCTGATGGATCCTATTGAGACTTGGATTAGATTCAGGCATTCTCGCAAATCTAGAGAATTCATTGACCAGTTCCTTCAATCCATCAACCTCCTTAATTATGATCTTTGTACATTCATCAACAATATTATCAATATCTGGTGCCCCTTCCTTGAATTTTTTACGCAATCTCTGGGTATTTAACTGAATAGGTGTTAATGGATTCTTGATCTCATGGGCAATCCCCCTGGCAACCTCTCTCCATGCAACAACCTTCTGTGCCTTGATCATCTCTGTAAGATCATCAAAGACAATCACCATCCCGAGGTATTTATCCTTCTTATCTCTCAATACTGTAACCCTCACTAAGAGGGTAAGCATCCTCCCCGATACCATCAAATTCAATTGCTCTTCTATACTCTCCTTATTATCTTTGTCAATCTTCTTGATCATAGACCTAATTGCCTCGAGATGGGAGGATTCAAAGATATAACGGTAGGACTTCCCTTTGATATCCTCAGCAGGGAGGTGCAATATCTCTAATCCTGCCTTATTGATCATCAAGATCTTTCCATCATTATCTATTGAAATCACACCTGTTCCGATATTCTCCAACACTGTTTCAATATATCCCATTCTCCGATCCATTTCTATGTTTGTCCTTTTAAGATCCTCACTCCCCTTCTCTATCTCAAACATGCTCTTTCTTAGATTATCGGTCATCTGATTAAAGGCATCGACTAGTATCCCTATCTCGTCATCGGTCTTTATATCTATCTTAAAATCGAGATTCCCTTGAGCTATGGAGCGTGTCCCAACTGCAAGTTGTTGTATAGGAACTGTTATACCTCTGGCAAGATATAAACCGAACCATATAGCTGAAAAGAGGATCAGGAGTGTAATCATCAAAAAGGTGAATATATAACCTGTCTTTACAGGGTATTTTAGGAGATTCTGTTGTTTATATTCTTCGAAGTCCTTCTTTATCTCCTCTATCTTTGAGACAAGGGTCATGGGGATATAATTTGCAACTAGCACAGTACCTATTGTACCTTCCCTATTATTAATATCATTAGAATTTGAGATAGGTACCATACCGACGATCAGTTTTCCTTTATCCATTGAGCTAATCTTTGTAATCTTCTCACCTTTTAATGCCCTATCTAATAGCTCAGATAGATCATGAATCAAGATATCAGTAGATATACTACTATCTATTGCCTCTGTTACCTTCTCTCCCTCTTTGTTAAATATTATAATGCTACCGAGTCCATATTCCTTCTGTTTTTTCTTGACTGTACTTATTAGATAGTATTCATTCCCTCTATCAAACATCCTCTTCTCAGAGATAGCATAGCTCATCTGTCTCGCAAAGAAGAGGACGCTTTCTTCTGATGTATGATAGTAATCCTGTGCCACTTCCAGTGAGCCCTTTAATGATTTCTCTATATGTATATCGAACCAGTTATCAATGCTATAAGTGAAGAGTTTACTAGCTACTATAAAGAGGAGAATGGAAGGAACGAGTGATAGGGTTACAAATGCAATAATTAATTTGGTTCGAAACCTTGCCCCTATGATCTTGCTCTTTCTTTCAAAATAGAGCTTGATCAGGTTTCTTAAAATCAGGAGGATTAACACTACTAAAAGGATGATGATTATATTAAAAAGGGCAAATACAACCGTAATATTTGCAATAGGTAAAGGAACCTTTACCTGTTGTATATAGGTCTCAATTATCGTCAGGAGTATAAAGAGGAAGATAACACTCATTATTATCCTCCTCGTTCTCCTCCTTTTTTTTTGTAGATATTCTTCTGTAGGATACATAGAATTATTTTCGATTTTCGATTCTCGATTCTCGATTGGGTTCATTATTTCCTCTGAAAATATCTATTTTGCTCCCTCTTTGTGCTGACTTCGTCAGCATGAGGATTTCCTTTATAAAGTATCGCCTATTGCCGGATAAGTAATCTATTTAATAGGTATCTTTTTAATGATAAAAGGTGAGGACTTCTCCCATGAGGTATCAAAATCGAAAAAGGAAAAAAAGAATAATATATAATTAAAGGGAAACCAGGGTCTCTTAGACTTCATATTTGCTCTTATCCTGACATAATATTTGTTATTCGGGTTTAACATCTTGGATGAGCCCAATGAAACATCATCCAGTCGTGTTATTAGTTCCTTTATCTCATCAAACCCTTTTATTATCTTAGGACTACTCTCCTTGTCATCAAGATATGTAAATTCATATTCCTTTTTCAATGTGTCATACTGCAAACTCCTTTTTATAGTCCTCATTGATACCTTATTATCAAACCACATAGGGACCTTTCTACATAACTCTAAGTAATAGGTGAATGTTACAGGTACACCACTCTCAATGGCCTCAACAATATTCTCGGTAAATCCGTTATGTAGCGTAGCGGAGATTCTAATCTCCTTAGACATATTTGTAATACTAATATTATCAATTGATATCTTTCCATAACAGGGGGTAGATAATACTATGGTTATCAATAATAAAGGTATAATTTGTCTCGAGACTATGGTCGCTACGCGGATTCTTCTGAAAAACACCTTTTCTTAAGCCCCTCTAAAATAACTAATCGTCTTCTTAAGCCCCTCATCAAAAGAGAAACGAGGCCTCCAACCAGTTACCTTGTTAATCTTATCCCAAGCAAGGAGGCTTCTTCTCTGTTCACCATGCTTAAAAGGACCATATAAAGGTAAAATATCAGAATTGATTAATTGAGTCAACCTTTTATATAGTTCATTAACCGAGTACTCTACACCTGTACCTACATTAAAGACGCCTCTAAAACCCCTTGTCAATACAAGTGAATTTGCCTCAACAACATCATCAACAAAGGTATAATCCCTTGTCTGCTCCCCATCACCATTAATAACAGGCTGTTCATTCTTAAGAAGCTTTTGGGTAAATATAGCGACTACCCCTGCCTCGCCATATGGGTCCTGTCTTGGTCCATAGATATTTGCATACCTCAAGACCGTATAATCGAGGTTATAAGTAGCTTGATAGAAATATAAATAGCTCTCCACTGATAGCTTTGCCACCCCATAAGGACTCAGGGGTCTAATCGGATGTTTCTCATCCGCAGGGAAATAGTCCTGTTCTCCATAAATAGCCCCCCCTGTCGATGCAAAGATAACCTTTTTTGTGCCATATTTAACCGCATTCTGTAACAGATTTAAAGAGCCCATGATATTTACTTCC
>JACRGM010000071.1 GCA_016212345.1 Nitrospinota bacterium | reverse complement strand
CTGTAATTCTTATTGCAAAGCCTCCTCTCCTCTGCTGGATTACTTATAAATGATGTCTCTATTAATACACTCGGCATATCAGCACCATAAAGTACATAAAATGGCCCCCCCTTTATCCTGAGATCCATTATCTCTGAATATGTCTTACTAAGTTTATTGACAAGGGATGTCTGGATTGTACTGGCCAGTTGAACTGATTCATTTATCTTACTATTTGCCTTCATATCCGCTAATATAAACTGGACATCATTATTCACACTCTTCTGAGTAGCCATATTCTCCCTTGCTGCTATTTTAAATGCCCTTTTACTAAGTGCATTGCTCAGATAATAGGTCTCAATCCCATTCACCAAGCTATGGTCGCTGGCATTTGTATGGATAGAGATGAATATATCAGCCTCCTTTTCATTAGCGATAAATGTCCTCTCCTCTAACGGTATAAATACATCCTTCTCCCTTGTCAGGATTACTTTGTAATTACCCTCTTTCTCCATTATCCCTTTTAATCTCTTTGCTATATCAAGGACCACATTCTTTTCTTCTATTCCCCCTTTCCCTATTGCTCCTGGATCCTTGCCCCCGTGTCCAGGATCTATAACTATCTTATGGACTAATTCCTTACCTTTATCACCTATACCTCTATCCTTTTCAATAACTGATTCTTCTCTGTTAATCTCTTCTCCTTTCTTTTCAGTATCAGGAAGAGTGGTACCAGGAATAGGGGTACCCCACAGATCGATGATTATCCTGGAGGGATCATCCAAAGAAAATACCTTAAACCTGTTAATATTATTGATATCGAGGACAATCCTTGCCGCATCCTTCTGCTGTCCTGTCCTTATCCTTTTTACTATGCTATCATTTATAGGGATAGGATGTTCCATTAATTTCGGATCAATAATGGCATTCAGGATATCTATATAGAATCTCTCAGGATTTATCAGACGATGTTCTTTGAACTCTACCTTACCATCTATGTCAATTACAATCCTTGTGTATTTAGGGTTTGTCCATGGACGGATATTTATTATCCTCGCCATCTTCTCGGCAAAAGAAAGATTGCTACTAATAAGAACTATGGAAAGAAAGGTCAATATATAGATATAGCATAGATTCACTCCCTTTTTATTCACCTTAAGTAGAATACCTCCTTTTCTATTGTATGTCATGTCTCGGAAACTTCCATTATTCAATTGGGGCAAAGCCCTAAGTTCTCCTTTGCTCAAGTATTTATCATTTTGTAATAACTGACATTCTTTTAATATGTTATTTAAAATATCTACAGGGTTATCCACAACTTTTTTCACAATTTTTGTTGAAAAAGTGTTGGACAAGTTAATTAATACATAAACTATAGTATAATATAAATCAAATTTAAAATAAAGGTAACTGTCTATCCAATTATGGGAACGAGGGAAAAAACAAAGACTAAAATATCAAACAATATTTATGTTATGAGTTATTATAGTGAACGACTTTAAAAAGTTGACATTATTCACCCTCCCCTTAATCCCCTCCCATCAAGGGAGGGGAGAGAATTTAAGCCCCCTCTCCCCTTGTGGGAGAGGGTTGGGGTGAGGGGTAAGATATCAACTTATTTATGACTTTCACTATAGTTAATTTAGATCGGGACGTAGCTCAGCCTGGTAGAGCACTGCGTTCGGGACGCAGGAGTCGCTGGTTCAAATCCAGTCGTCCCGACCAATTCAGACTTTTTTGAATCTTGTGAAAAGGTATACCTGTATTATAGGAGCGGTAAGGGAAGAGATAGTTGGTATAAAAAGGGGGATGAGGATCGAGCAGAGGATAAGATCTAGGGGAATTAAGGTATTTAAGGGGAGGTTTAAGGAGAAGGATATGCTATTGGTACGGTCGGGTGTAGGAGAGGTGAGGGCAGAGGAATCTGTGAGGCTGATGGTAGACGAGTTTCCTGTGGGGTCTATAATCTCTTTAGGATATGCTGGTGCGGTAAGAGAGGGCATTGGGATAGGAGATATTATCCTTTGTGATCGGGTAATAAGAGATAGGGGGATGTGGGGGTTAGGAGTTAGGAGAGGGCTATTTTCAGAGGAATACCTTCCTAATACAGATCTCTTTAAAAAGGCCTTGGATGTTCTTCAGAAGGATAATATAGATTTTCATCAAGGCGCCATTCTTACAGTTGATCGAATAATATCTTCCCCTGAGATGAAAAGATGGATAGGAGAAACCTATCCTGTGATAGGGGTAGAGATGGAAACAGCAGGATTAGCAAGAGTGGCTACTATGATGGGTATCCCTTTTCTCTCGATACGGGCGATCTCTGATACTGTTGATGATAATGTGATCAGTTTTAGTTCATTCCTCTCTAAATCAGGAAGGATATTGAGAGCAAAAGCAGGGATATATATGTTGAGGCATCCATGGTCTCTGAGAGACTTCATGGAGCTTAAAATAAAATCGAGGAGAGCTACCCTTCCCTTAACCAGATTTATTTACAGGTTTATGGAAAGAAGGGGAGGGGAGTAATCGCTAAGAGCAATTACCACTCCCCTCTCCCCTTGGCACAAAGGAGCATGAAAATACACACCCCTTAATCCCCTCTTTTTAGAGGGGAGACTTTAGAACTCCCCTCTAAAAAGAGGGGTTGGGGGTGTGTTATAAAGGTATTTTCGTATGAAAATAGATATTTTTTGCAATATTTTCATAAGAAGGCGAAATAGGAGATTTTGAGATAGAGAATTGCAGGAGGATTAGGAAATCTTCCCTTCTCGCCATCACCTATTTCACCTTATAGATTCAGATTCTACTATTACCCCTCTTTTTTCTCCTCTTTATCTAAGACATAATCAACAACCATCCTGCTATATATAGATGCTGAGAGAAGGTCATAAGTCCTCTCTTCTAATACATGGAAGTATTTATCATCAAATATAATCTTGTCATCCTCATCCTCACCAATTTGAGTCTCCAAACTATATGTAACAGAACCATGAAGATTTGTATTTTGATAATATCTAACCTCATAGTCTCGTTTGTTTATCCGAAAGGTCTTCACAGCTATTAATTCTGAAAACATGAATCTTGAAAGTCATTCCTCGAAAACCATGAATATTTATCCCTATACATAAATATATCGGCATAATTTCTAAGTACTTTAGTAGAATTTAAAGATTTTTTATATTAAATTTAAAAAAAATGATCTTTATCACCTCGACTCCAAGGGATACTATATATAGTATATGAGTAAGACTTTTATATACAAGATATTGTATGTCCCTAATCAAGGTCAATAGGCAATCTATTTATGAATCATTATTTGGGGTAAGAGGGAGTCTGACGGTCAAAATTGTGCCCTCGCCGGATAAACTCTTGGCCTTTATTGTCCCACCTGATTCATGCAGGATCTTCCTGCATATTGCCAGTCCAAGCCCTAATCCCTTTCTCTTTGTGGTGGTATAATCATCAAAGATGGTATCTAGTCTCTCAGGGGGTATCCCACATCCTGTATCGCTGAAGTCGATCTCAACAGCATTAGAGCCTGAATTAATAAGCCGTGTGCTTATAGTAAGGTTCCCTCCATTAGGCATTGCCTGAATAGCATTAGTGACAATGTTTTTAAAGACGCGTTCTATGGCAAATTTATCAATATATATTCTTATATTATCTCTGCTGAATTCCTTTATTATCTCTACCTTATTACCCTTTGCCTCCTCCCTAAAGCTATCAATGACCTCCTCAAGACCATCATGCGGATTCATCCTGATAGGCCTTAATGGCGTTGGTTTAGTAAGGTCATTTAAGTCATCGAGGAATCGATTGATATTGAAGAATTCTCGTTTTACTGTCTTGTCAAATGTCTTACGATAATCCTCATCATTGTAGAGCCTAAGCATAAGGGTACTACTATTCTCTATGTTTTTGATCGGGTGCTTTAGGTCGTGGACAAGGCCTAAAGCGATCCTACCGAATGTAGCAGAT
>JACRGM010000073.1 GCA_016212345.1 Nitrospinota bacterium | reverse complement strand
TCTGTCGGGTGGAGAGGTTTAACAGAGGTAGCAAGAGAAGAGAGGGGAGTATAGTAAGGATACTTGAGAGGGGGCAGAAAACTGTAGTAGGTATCTATGAACAGGGAATAAATTTTGGATATGTGATACCAGATGATAAGATGATATTTCATGAGATATATATCCCTTTCAAATACAGCAATAAGGCAAAGAAAGGGGAGTCTGTAGTAGCTGATATAACTACTTATCCTATACATAATAGAAATCCAGAGGGGAGGGTAATTGAGGTCCTCGGTTATTCCACTGATCCAGATGTAGAGATAGAGGTGATAATAAGGAAATATGATATACCTTCTAGATTTCCTACCATGGTAATCAAGGAGGCAGAGGGGTGTCCTTCATCTGTAAGGGAGAAGGATATTAAAGGAAGGATAGACCTCCGGGGTATTAAGACATTTACTATAGATGGGGAAAAGGCAAGGGATTTTGATGATGCAGTATCAATAGAGGGATTAAATGATGGGGGATATAGATTAGGTGTGCATATTGCAGATGTGAGTCACTATGTAAGGGCTGGGACATATCTCGATAAAGAGGCATTCAAGAGGGGGACGAGTGTCTATTTCCCTAACCATGTGATACCGATGCTCCCTCCTCAACTCTCCAATGAGATATGTAGTCTCAAACCAGGGGAAGATCGTCTAACAATGAGTGTTATAACAGACCTTGATAAAGATGTGGGGGTTCTAGGGTATGAGATCGTGGATACAGTTATAAGGAGTTATGAGAGGCTGACATATACTGATGTGGCAAATATCCTCATTAATGGCGATAAAGGGCTGATCCAAAGGTATGGCCTCTTGATAGATGATCTCTATTTAATGGAGGAGCTTTGTCGTAAGCTTAATAAGAGGAGGATGAGACATGGGGGCATTGATTTTGATCTTCCTGAATCAGATATTATCCTTGACCTTCAAGGTAGACCAGAGGATATCGTGAGATCAGAGAGGAATATTGCCCATCGTATGATAGAAGAGTTTATGCTTTCTGCAAATGAAAGGGTGGCGAATCATCTCTATATGTTAAAGGTCCCGGCTATATACCGCATACATAATAGACCTAATCAAGAAAAGATGGAGGAATTCAGTGAGTTCATCCGTAGTTTTGGATACCAAGTAAAGGGGGTATCAAGGATCAAGTCAAAGGGATTACAGATACTCCTCAATCAGGTCAAAGGGAAAGGAGAGGAGAGGCTTATCAATCATATCCTCCTCCGTTCCATGAAACAGGCAGAATATTCAACAGAGGAGGGGGGACATTTCTGCCTTGCCTTTGATCATTATACACATTTTACATCCCCTATAAGGAGGTATCCTGATCTAGTAGTACATCGTCTTATTAGAGAAGGGAGGAACATATCATCCACATCAAAGATTGAGAGATCAAAAGATCTACTTTCCGAGATAGCACGACATTCATCCCATACAGAGAGGATGGCCGATGATGCAGAAGAGGAGATGATCGCTCTTAAAAAGGTGCAATTTATGCTGGACAAGATAGGGGAGAGATATGAAGGATTTATCACAGGTGTGACTAGCTTTGGCCTCTTTGTTGAATTAAAGGAGATATTTGTAGAGGGGCTGGTTCATGTGACGAGTATGAAGGATGATTATTATATATACCATGAAAAGGGGCATTCACTTATTGGTGAGTCTACCCGAAAGGTCTTCAGGATAGGTGATAGTGTAAGGGTAAAGGTGGAGAATGTAAGTATCGAACAGAGGAAGATAGACTTTTCTTTGATTTCATAGATTTCCATATAACAAATTACACTGCGTTATCAGTCGAAATCCTCGACAACGTACTACTCAGTACGCCTTACTCGGATTTCTCCTTCTAGCCTTGTGTAATTTATTATCTGAAAATCTACAGAATAAGTAAATGTCTAATAAAAAGATTGTATGCGAGAACCGCAAGGCAAGGCATGATTATTATATAGAAGAGACCTATGAGGTTGGTATTGCACTCAAGGGTACAGAGGTAAAGTCCCTTCGTCAAGGCAAGGCCAATCTAAAGGATAGTTATGCAGGGATAGAAAGCGGAGAGGTCTACCTCTACAATTGCCATATAAGCGCATATACACATGGAAACATACTTAATCATGATCCCCTAAGAAAGCGAAAGTTGCTTCTACATAAGAGTGAGATAAAGAGGCTTTATAGTAAAACTGAGGCAAGGGGATTTACCTTAATACCTCTTCGGATCTATTTCACTATAAAGGGTATTGCAAAGCTGGAACTCGCTGTAGCAAAGGGGAAAAAGGTCTATGATAAGAGAGAGACCCTTAAACGTAAGACAGCAGAAAGGGAGATGGAAAGGGCACTAAAGGAGCGGAGTAGATGACCCTCTATTTTGAAATTCCTGACTTTGATTTAAGAAATCCTCTTCCTCCAGAACAAAGTCCATTGTTAACCTCGCGGTCTCTCTGTAGAGGTCGAGACTTGCTCTCTCTATAACCCTCTTACAAAACTCTGGTATCCATTTTATAAT
>JACRGM010000077.1 GCA_016212345.1 Nitrospinota bacterium | reverse complement strand
GGAGAAGACCTTGTATCTGTAGAGAAGAATCTTAGAGAAGCAATAGAATTAAATATGGAGGATATAAAAGAAAATCGTGAAACGATTGTATCTCCTATTTCTATAGAAGAGCTAATAGAATTTTCGACCTGTACGGTTAGATGTAGCCATATAAATCAATATGATATTAAAGCTATCGGAATAACAACCCCCTAACCCCCTTTATTAAGGGGGAATAAAATGAAAAGGTAGAAAACTATATAATGACAGCTATATATTGACACCATTAATTGATTATGATAAATGTAATATTAAGAATTGACTCGGCACTACAGATTTTCAGATAAGAAAGGAGGAGGTTATATGAAATTATGGATAAATCTATATTCTAATTGGCCAATGAGAATGATATTTAGTGAAAAAAGAAGGGGCTTGTTTATCCTTGGTCTATTTTTATGGGTCTTTACGGTCGGATGCGTTGGTAGTGCAGGGACTACAGTCACTCTGGATACACTGAGTGGCCAGAAGGGTATTGAAAAGAATGATTTCCTTTTTGGCCGAAGGATAGAGGTTATAGATGTAATCTATAGGGATGTCGGTGGTATAATGGAGGCCCAGATCACCTTTAAAAACAGGTCAAAGGCCTCCACCTTTATAGAATTAAAGGGTAAATGGTTTGATCAGGCCGGATACGAGATATCTGATCCTAAAGAGCTCTGGAGGGAGGTTATCTTCTCAGGAAAGGAAGAGAAGACCATCATGCTGGTGGCACCTAATAAGGAAGCTGTAAAGGTCCAGATCATGACAAGGAGGGGAAGCCCAGTAGGGCCATAATTTGTTGATGAGTTGGTGAGTTTATGAGTTAGTTTAACTCACCAACCTATCAACTCATCAACTTTTTATCTAAATGGAGGGGAAATAGAAATGATTAAAAAGATTCTGATGGGAATGCTCAGTCTACTATTATTTGTTGGTTGTCAGACAACCACAAGGGTATTTGATCCTGATAAACCGTTTCATATGGATGAGAGGTACGATTATACGGATCTTAAAGCAGTTACAGAACAGATGGTGAGATCAATTGTAGCGAATCCACCTATAGTATCTAGGAATGATCAACCAGTGATCATCGTCTATGGAATAGATAATCGTACCAATGAGCATATTGATACAAAGGCGTTAACAGAGAAGGTTAGGACAGCCCTTACCCAGACACATAAGGTGAGGTTTATAAATGAAGACCAAAGAAAAAACATTGAAAAGGAGATTGCTTATCAGAGTGAAGGATCTGTAAACCCGGACACAAAGATCAGGCTTGGAAGACAGATCGGTGCTAACTATATGTTGACCGGAGCTATAACCTCTATTACCAAAGAAGAAGGGAGAGGGATACGGCTGAAGGAGAGAAAGGTGAATTATTATAAATTCAATATGGAGCTTACCAGCCTTGAGACCTCTATTATTGAGTGGTCAGATGAGAAGGAGTTTGCCAGGGAGGTCGCCAAGCCTTTTATTGGTTGGTAAGTAAAGCCCCTCAATGGTTCGAAAAAAGGTCTTTTGGATTATTATAATAATCCTACTCTCCAGAAATTTAGCGGGATGCGCGGGCTATCTCCAAAGTACACAGGGAGCCAGGGCAAGGTTCGATAAAGGTCTTTTCCTTGATGCCAGCATAGAATATAAAAAGGGGCTCAAACACCCAGGCAGGGATTATCTCTTATACCTCCTTGATACAGGTCTCTCTCTACATTATGCAGGAAGATATGAAGAGAGTAATAACTTTTTGCTTGAGGCAGATAAGTATGCAGAAGAGATCAATTATATTAGTATAACAAGAGAGACCGCAAGTCTGCTGGCTACAGATTACACATTGAAATATAGGGGAGAGGATTACGAGAAGATATTGATCAATACCTATCTGGCAATCAATTATCTAATGCTTGGTGATTATGAAAATGCCCGCGTTGAGGCTAAACGGGTAAATGAAAAGATCGGCAAGTATAATTCTGATGGCGAGCTGAACTATAAGCTGAATCCATTTTCCATATACCTCTCAGGGATTATTTATGAAATAAATGGAGAGCCAAATGATGCCTATATAGATTATAAAAAGGTCTACGACCTATTACCTAATTTCCCATTGGTAAAAAAGGACCTCATTAGGTTATCAACTCTTCTAAACTTTGATGATGATTATAAGACTTGGAGAACAAGGTTTGATTTAAAGGATATCAAGCAAGATGACCATAGTAATGGAGAACTTATATTTATCTTTCAGTGTGGATATTCTCCACAGAAGCATCAAGAGATGAGGGTCATTGCAGTACCAGCCTATCATCCACGTCTATCTATAATCTCCTATGCCAAGGTCTATATTAATGGCGAGTATTATGATCAGACATATATACTAGAGGATATCGAAAGGACAGCGATTGATCAGCTTAATGCCAAGATTGCAAGGATTATCGCAAAGCAGACTGCTGTATCCGCAGGAAAATATGTAATAGCAAATACTATTGGAAAGGAGACCAATCAACCTATTGTAAGAGACATCCTCCTCCTTTTCTTTTATGCTACCAATGAGGCAGACCTTCGGAGCTGGCTCACCCTACCTCAAAATATACAGATCTCACGGATTTCCCTCCCTGAAGGGAATTATCAGGTTATGGTTAAATTCTATGATAAAAACCATATGTTTGTCGAACAGAAGATATGGTCTGATGTGAAGATTGGTAAAAATGGCCACAAGACTACACTCAATTATAGAGCAATAAGATAAACTCGAATTTCACCTTTTTATGGGGGACAAATACAATATCTCCATCACACCTTTTTTATCTTATTAAGTGACCCCTCATATACCTTAAGATCACCCTCTGAAAATAGGACAAAGCGAACTATATCAAGCCCTTTGTTACCCTTTATAAAATCTATTACTGTACCAAGGGCAATCTCTGATGCCTCTTTTGTTGGATATCCATAGGCCCCTGTACTGATTGAGGGAAAGGAGATGCTCTTTATCCCTTTTTCAATTGCTATCTCAAGGCTCTTCCTGTAGGCGCTCTCAAGGAGTTCTCTTTCCCTCCCTTTACCACCTTTATAAATAGGTCCTACTGCATGAATAACATATCTTGCCTTAAGATTCCCTCCTGTTGTAATCACTGCACTTCCAGTTGGACATCCTCCAATCCTTATGCACTCTTCCATAATGCTAGGGCCACCAGCCCTATGAATTGCCCCATCCACACCACCTCCACCAGCAAGGCGGGAATTAGCCGCATTTACAATCGCCTCAGTATCTTGTTGTGTAATATCACCCTTTATAAGAGATAGTGTTGTAGAATTTATGTTTATATCCATAAAATCTATACCTCCATTTATAGAGCACGATTTTTGTGCTCTATTTAAGTACTTATCCTAATTCCTCATTACCCTAATCCCCCTACCTTTTCCCCTCTAAAGCCCTTCCTAAAGTCTTCACTCTCCTTAACAAGATGATTTCTATTTAAATCTGTTACCCATTCAACTATTGGAAGATTCTTGGGATATACAGATAAAAATCTTTTAAACAATAACTTATCTTTAATACCCTGTTCAATAGCAGAATAACCCCAATTCTTAACTATCTCAAGAACACCTTCTCTTCCACCTTCATAAAATGCCTCTGCTATGATGGAGATTATAATCGTATGGTCTGAAATCGTCGCAATCTCTGCCTCTTCTATTGCATATCTGTTTCCATTAAAAGAGAGGGTCAAGCCACCCTCCTTCCTAACAAGGGTAAAGGCCTCTCTATCTGTTATACTATCACCCACATACATGACATCACAAGGTTCATTTCCTGTCCTTCTTAAACTATCTAAGATGGCCATTGCCTTTTCTTCTCCTCCTATAGGGTTTGTCTCTTTAATCATCTTACTGCATTTCATATCCAAGATTTCATCCCAAAATATCTCATCCAACCTTTTAATACTCTTTTTAACAGACTTGTCCCGTAGGGAACTTTCTTTACTACTTAACACATCATCGTTCCTCTCTTTGTTGTTAGCCGATTCATCAATCATAGGTAAGGTCTTTATCTCATCACAAAATCTTCTAACCCTTTCTTTCTCTTGTCTACTCAATCTGTATCTATCAATATCAAGGGTGGTACAATAAACCATCTCTTTTGGAAAACCTACCCGATCGCAGAGTGCATATATATAAGGCTCATAACTAGTACTGATAACAAAGGATGGCATCTTATTACTGATATAGTGAAGGGTCTCCATTGCCCCTGGGACCAAAAGGATATTCTTAACAGAATATTCCTCGATCTTTTTATTTGTTGCCCCATACGCCTTTAAGAAAGGCAATATCAATCCGAGAGTATTACCTGCCTTATAACCCTCTTTTTTGGCAATATAGGCAAGGAAATCATCATATCTGCTTATAAGAGAAAAGAATTTATCTCCCTCAGGAATAAAATACTCTGTAAGTTCATGGGCATTATCATTTTTAGATATTGGCCCTTCACAGTCAGTATTGAATTGCCGCCCTGAAGGTTCCCTATGGGACAAGCTTTTCTCCTTCATCCTATAGATTTCCATATAACAAATATGATTCTATCTCTCTATTTAAACATAAACCATTTATATAAGATCCTCTCTCATCAACAACCTTTTTATCTTTTATTCTGATCTTCCCTTCAGTAATACCTTTTAGGGTATAAATAATCAACAGGGGTTC